>NZ_JBFTZN010000110.1:0-17011 GCF_056406775.1 Allobosea sp. P1_A7 | reverse complement strand
CCACCACAGTGTCGTCGCCGGCCCCGGCCGTGATCCGGTCGTCGCCCGTGCCACCGAAGATACGGTCGTTGCCGGCCGCGCCATCGATAAGGTCGGTTCCAGCCCCGCCCAGCCGCCCGTCGTCGCCGGCCCCGCCGAAGACCACGTCACGGCCCTCCCCGGCATCGACGAAGTCGTTGCCATCGCCCGCCGAGATCGTGTCGTCGCCGCCCGCACCGATCAGGACATCGTCGCCGCCCTGGCCGATCAGGTTGTCCGCCCCCGCTGCCCCGATCAGGACATCGCTCAGCCCCGTCCCGACATGCGTCCCAGGATTGGTGCCCGAACCGGGAGGCGGTGTACCCGTGCCAGCCCCGTCRTCATCRTCGTCGTCGTCACAGCCGCAATCATCGTCGTCGTCATCGTCGCCATTGCCGGCGCCGTCGTCATCGTCGTCATCATCGTCATCATCATCGTCGTCGCCATCATCGATGACCGGCATCTCCCCGGTGAAGGTGATCGAGTGGCTGCCATTCGACAGGGTCGTCGTGCCGTCGCCATTATCGGTCGCCTCGTAGTCTGCCAGCGTCGCGCCATCCGGCAGCTCGATGACGTCCTGAGCCCGAAGCGAGCCAATGATCGTGTCATTGCCACCGTTTGACCTGAAGACGATGCGATGCGCAGAGCTCAGCGCCGAGATGTCGATCGTGTCGTTGCCGCTCGTGCCATCGATCGTGATGGTGTTCAGGTTGAGGCTGGTCTGGGTGAAATCGCCAAAGACCTGGATCGTGTCACCGGCGATGGTGGTGTTCACCGGACCGCCTGGAGGCGATGCGGGCGCGCCGTTGATCACGATCTCCTCGATCTCGGTCAGTTCGGCGATGATCGTCGCCGCCCCGGCCCCGACGCTTCGGGTGATCACGATCTCCGCCGTTCCGGTATAGCCGATCCCGCCAACGCCGGCGGCGGCGGCGCGGGTATAGACGCGGAATGTCTCGGCGCCGACCGCTCCGGTGATCGAGAAGGTGTCGCCGACGGAACCTTCGGTTCCGCCATTGACGACGTCGCGGCCATCGCCGACGGCCCAGGCGATGATATCGTCGCCCGCTCCCGCATGGATGGCATCGTTTCCGGCGCCACCGATGATCGTGTCATTGCCGGCAAAGCCGAAGATGAGCTGAGACCCGGCTCCGCCGAGAAGCGCGCCGTCGGCACCGTTCGTGCCCGCAACGACCTGCGTGTAGGTCGTCCCGCCGAACGAGAAGCGCTCGACACCGCTGATCGTGTCGGTGCCTTCGGCCGCGCCTGTCACCACGATCCGGCCGGTCCCATCCAGCGCGATGTCGTAGTCGGTGATCGRGCCGGCATAGACCGCAACATCGGCCGTGCCGTCGCCGCCGTCGAGCGTGTCGTTGCCGGCGCCGCCAGTCAGGGTGTCGTTTCCGGCGCCACCGATGATCGTGTCATTCCCGGCTCCGCCAGAGAGCACGTCATTGCCCGCACCGCCATCGATCGTGTCGTTGCCATCCCCGCCATCGACCGTGTCGGCCCCGGCCCCGGCATTGATGATGTCGTTGCCGGCCAGCCCGTTGATCGTATCGTTGCCGCCGCGACCATTGAGCAGGTTGGCGTCGGCGGTTCCGTTGATGACCTCGACCACCGCGCCATTGGTGTTGCTGCCGACCTTCGCCGTCACATCGGAGATTGCGAACTCCGCGAAACCGCGAGCATCGACATAGCTCACGACGCTCCGGATCAACTGGCCCGTGAGGGCGGCCGAGACGGTCAGACTGGCAGATGCTGCGCCAGCGATCGTGTTCCAGGTGACGCCACCATCCGTCGAGGATTGCCAAGCATAGCTGAAGGTGCCGAGGCCGTCGGCATCGCTGAGGCCAGAGGTGTCCGCGGTCAGCACGTTCTCGGTGCCCGTGATGGTCAGCGCCCCGGTCACGAGCCGGTTGAGGCTGACGGTCTGGTCCGCGAACTTCAGCRCCTCGATATTGAACAGCCGGTCGGATCCGTCAGACTGGCGCGCCCGCCCCGTGGTCGGATCGATCACCGCTGCGGACTGGGTGACATGCGTGACAGTGACACTGCCATCCTCATTGCGGCTGATCAGGTAATTGGCCGCGACATCCCAGTAAGCCGCAGTGTCGATATCGCCGGCCTGGTTTCCGTCGAGGATTTCGCGAACGATGTTGAGCTGATTTGGTATGATCTCACGGGAGAGCATCAGTTCTGGAAGAGTCCGCCCGTTCCAATGCGCAACCGACGGGTCCGCATTGGTGATCGTGTCCGACAGCGTGTCGACCGTTGCGAGTTCATTGCCCTGGTCATCGCGGATGCTGATCCGCACGTTCAGCCAGGAGTCGCCGTCGATGATATCGTTGCCGGCCTTGCCTTCGATTAGATCGCTGCCGCCGCCGCCCAGCAGGATGTCGGAGGCGTCGGAGGTGTCCATGACGATGGTTTCGGTCTTGCCGGCAACCGTCACAGTCGTCCGGTCGAGATGCGCGACCAGCCGCTCCAGTCCCGCGATCAGCGAGAGGTTCTTCTCGAGCAGCGCGCTCGAATAGGAGTCGAGAGGCGCACCGGGGTCGACCTGCGTCGCATTGCCGTTTTCGTCGAAGGCGCCCATGACGACTTCGCGCCCGGTCAGCTTGTCGTTGTATTTCCAGCCCGACAGGCCCTCCACCAGGTCGAACCGATCGCGCAGGATGTTGTCCTGCTGGTTCTGGAAGATGGTCATGCCCATGTCGGAGTCAGCGGCCTCGTTGTGGCCCTTGTGGATCGCCCAGTCGAACCCGGCCATGCCGTTATTGCGTTCGACGCCTTCGCCTTGGATCATGATATCGTCGCCCGACTCGGCGTCGTAATCATTGTCGTTGCCGCGGCCGTTGAGCACGTCATGGCCGATGATCGTCGAGTTGAAGAACAGCTCGGAGTTTTCGCCGGCCAGGGTGTCGAAGCTGTCCCCGCCCTCGATCCAGTCGTCCCCCTCGTTGCCGGCCAGGAAGCTGCCTCCCGTCCCGCCGCGGATGAAGTCATTGCCCTGGCCACCCGAGACGGTCTTGCCCTCGGTGCCGCCATAAATGAAGTCGCTGCCGTCCCCGCCGAAAATCAGGTCGAGACCGTTGCCGGGCGTGATGACGTCATCGCCGGCGTCGCCATGAATGACGTCGGCTGCGCCGATATCCGTGCCGCTGTCGGTGATGATGTCATTGCCGGCTCCACCATGCAGGTGATCGACGCCATAGCCGCCCTCGAGGCGATCATCGCCCGCCCCACCCCAGAGCGTGTCGTCCCCCTCGCCGCCGATCAGGATGTCGTTTCCGGCAGAGCCGCCGAGGACGACGTGATCGACGCCGGTATAGCGCAGATAATTGTTGTCGGCGCCAGGCGTCGCGGGATTGTCGCGGATGACCATCGGGCTAATGGCCTGCAGTACCGGGTTGGTATGCGTCGGGTCCGCCTTGCCGTTGAGGCCTAGGCCCGTGATCTGCTTGGTCGGGTCCATCTCGAGGATGTAGGTGGCCGTCTGGAAGGCTGCCCCGTTGATATGCGGCGCTCCCTCGGCCCCTGCATCCGTGTTGCGCATCAGGAGTTGCGCGAAGGAATCCGCCTCCAACTCGTTCAGCAGGTTCAGGCCCTGGGTCCGGCTCAGATAGTAGAACCGGTCGCCGGCCTGCAATTGCTCCATCTGGTACTCGAAGACATAGGTGAAGCTCGACCCCAGCATCGCGCCGAAGGCCATCTTCTTCTCGGCGAGCCCGCCGATCCAGAAATCGACTGCGTCGAGGCCTGTGATGGTCGCGCCATTGGCGGCATTCGCCCAGGCGCCCGTCCCGTTCAGGAACGCGATGCGATCGGCCGGCGCATTGGCCCCGCCCATGACCAGCAGGGTTGCGGCATCCCGCTTTTGTTCAAGCGTCAGATTGCCGAGCAAGGAGGAATGCGTGCCATAGGCTGCGATGAAGTTGATCAGCGAGGCCGGATTCTTCATCGAAAGCGCGAAATCGTACCAGCTCTCGTAAGGCTTCACGCGGCTGTCATGCGTGTCCTCGTAGAACTGGCGGCGGGCCTCATTGAGCGAGGGAATGCCGGTATCGCGAGCCCGCGCTATGTTGAGTGCGCCGAGGTCGAGCGGCAGGCCGACGAGATTGTTGCGCAGCGCATCGGTAATGTGCTCGTCGATCTCGTTTCCGACCTGCCGGGTCATCCCGGTCAGGATCGCCGCAGCCGCAGCCTCGGCCGTCGTACCGGCAGCATTGAAGGCAATCGGATTCAGGAAGGCGTCGAACAGTGCAATGTCCGACGCGACGGGATTGCCGTTCGCATCGAGCTTGAACATGTCGATCGTGTCGGTGAGCATCGAATGCCCGAAGCGATAGACGACATGGGCGAATTCGGCGACGATCCCGGCATCGATCACTGTGGTGTTGGAGAACACGAAGGGATCGACATCGGGTGCGATGGCACGCGCGAACTCCTCGAAGACGAGATGCTGATAGACCATCTCCGTCGAGAACCGGCCGGCCTGAAACAGACGCTCGCCATCCCAGACCAGCGCATCGATCTCGGCCTGCGATGTCGGCATCACCGTGACATCGGTCAGCAGCCACTCATTCAGGAACGCGACGTCTGCCCCCTCGCCTGTCAGCAACTGCGTCTTGATCTGGTCGATGCGCTGATTGTGCTCGTGGTGGAAAGTATGGTGGACCGAGGTCAGGCCGATATTCTCGTTGCCGCGACCATCGCCGACGATGAAGTGAGCATTGAGAAGTTCGTCGTCATAGGTTGTCGCAATCCCGAACTGGTTGAGAGCGATCTGGTTTCCGGCAACGGTATCATCGTCGGCAAGCACGAGAACGGGCGCGGTTGCCGGGTTTCGGTCATGATCGACCAGCCCGCCCGGCACCGCCGTGTGGGCAATGTCGTTCAGGAAGGCGCGGCCAGCCGACAAGGCGTCCGAGGCCACAGCCAGCGCGCCCGGATTTCCCTCGACGGAGCCCGTGCCGGTGCCGGTGACCAACTGCGGGAAGCCGGTGCCCCCCCGAATGAACTCGCCATAGAGGTCGGTCAGGATCGCCGGAACGCGCAGGACGTCCGCATCGGTCAGCAGGATGCCGAGCTTGGACGCAGCCTGTTCCTTGACGTCGGCCCAGGTCGGAGGGCCGCCATTCGCCCCCTCCAGCATGCGCCCGGTCGCGACGGGCTTGCCGTCCAGCATGGCGTATTCCCGCAGGAAGACCTGGTGGGACGGATTCGAGGTGTAGACCTGGTTCAGATCGATCCAGGGCGTCGTCTCGTTGTTATGCTCACGCACGTCATCGGCGGTACCCACCACACCGTCGGCGCCCGGCTGGTTCTGCGCGCGCGTCAGCACCATGAAATTGGTCGGGCTACCGGCGACGTAGAGCGGATCGTCGGGCTGGAGCGGGATATAGACCGTGCCGTTCCCGCCCTTGCTGACCAGATCAAGCCCATGATCGAAGAACTGGCCGAACAGCGTGAAGAACCCGTTGAACGGAGCGGTGTCGCCCAAATCGGGCGCGACGTTCGGGATAAGGACGGTGTCGCCCTGCATCGTGACGCCGAGCGCGTCCGTCATTGCGTCGTAGGCGACGTGCTTCTGCTGCACTTCGGCCGCTAGCGTCGCGGTTGCGACGCCGACGGCCGCCGCGGCAGCAGTGGCATTGCCTACGGCCGTGGCGAGACTTGCCTGCGCGGTGGCGAGCGCAGCCAGTGCCGGCCCGGTATCGCCCCCCTCTGCAACCGCCAGATCGAAAGCAGCCTGTGCCACAGCGACCTGACCCTGCGCTGGTCCGATTGCGCGTTGCGCAAGTGCAAGATTGGCGTTCGCCTGCGCGAGGCCGCGGTCAGCCGTCTCCCATTCCTCATAGGCCAACACGGCAGCTTCATAGACAGCCGCATGCGCCTGCAGGAACAGATAGGGGTCCTCGTGCCCAAGATTGGTCAGCGCGGAAATGATCGTGGCGGGATTGCCGATCGTCTGATCTGAAATCAGGTTCGAGATCACACGAGGCTGGGAGTCGTAGACGTTCCCAGAGGTCTGCTGGTAGCTCGTCGGTGCCCCGCCAGGCCCATTCTCTGCCGGGCGAAAGACCGGATCGAGCAGGCGCGGCATGGTCTGGTCGGACGACCCGACCCATTCCCTGCCCGGGATGATGTTGTTGTAGGTGCCGTCGACCGTGCGTAGCCCGTAGGGCACCAGCGGATTATCGACCAACTCGGTCAAGGGCGTCCCGGCCGTATGGGCCTCGGCGATCTTGATCTGCTTCAGGATGAACTCAAGGTCGTGCGTATTGAGCTTCATGATACCCTCGCTCCGCCCACGGTGCTGCGTTAAGACCCAAGAATTGCTTCTGCCGCACCGAGCGTCTGCCGTTGAGCCGCACGAAGGACTGTGAGCGCCCTTGCATGCGGCATTTCCGACGAACCGCCCGATTACGCTTCGTTAAGCAAAAGGATTGCTGGGTATGGGGTCGATTTGAAGAAGATAAGGTCGGCCAATATTCGGCGACTTACGGGCGTGGCACCGCGACGACCTTTGAACCGACGCTGACGCATCTGGGGGCGAGCTGGCTTACTAGACCTTCGACCAGTTTTCGTTCACTGCGGAAGTGATCCGGGCCGCTTGGCCGGTTTCGCTTGCAATACTGATGGATCGCGCTGCCAGATGGTGATCTCACAGTCATCAGTTTGAGCTAATCTCTGCGTGGAGACGTCGACGGGCGATATGCTGAAGCCGGTTCAGGACTTCGAGAGCAGTGACGTGATCACGGGCGTGCCGTTGCAGCACTTGCCCGCCGGGAAGGCCGCGCCACGACGCGCGACGCTGTCGGTGCAGTTCCTGATCGCCGGTGGCCTCGTCATGCAGATCGCCATGCTCGTGGCCGGCTATCTGATCACCGAGCTGGTTTCTCGTGAGGCGATCAGAAGCAAGGCAGCCTCGACCGCTTTGTTCATGCAGAGTCTGGTTGCTCCGGCCGTTCAGGAGCTTGCCACCTCCCAGAGCTTGTCGGCGGGGGCGATCGCACGGCTCGACCAGTTGTTCGCCGACGAGGCCGTGAAGCGCCGCTTTCCCTATTTCGAGGTCTGGACGCCGGATGGGGTCGTGGCCTACTCCAACACCCCCCAGATCATCGGCCATCAGTTCGACCGCCCCAACGGCCTGTTGCGGGCGCTGACGGGCGAGGTCACGGCCGACCATGCCGACCCTCGTGCAGGCGAGCATGTGATTCGGGGCATCAGGACCCGCTATCTCGAAATCTACAGCCCGATCCGGCTGGAAGGCTCTTCCCGCATCATTGCCGTTGCCGAAATCCACGAGCAGGCCGAGCCCTTCCGGGAGGAGCTTGCAGCGCTCAGACGGAGCAGCTGGCTGGTCATTGCCGCGGTTACGGCGGCGATCATGCTCGCCCTGTTCGGCATCGTCCATCGCGGGAGCCGAACCATCGAGACACAAAGGAAGGCCCTTGAGCGGCGCGTCGAAGAGACCGAACAGCTGCTGCTCGAGAACCGGCAGTTGTCCGACCGGCTGCAGCGCGCCTCGGCGCGGGTCGCGGAGCTGAACGAACAGTTCATCCGCGGGATCGGCGCGGATCTCCATGATGGCCCCGCCCAGTTGATCAGCTTCTCGATCCTGAAGATCGAGGACGCGCGCAACGCCAGAAGCAAGGCCCCGCGCGATCGCTCCCTGCTGACTATGCAGTCGGCGCTCGACGAGGCGATGCGCGAGATCAGGAGCATCTCCAAKGGGCTTGTCCTTCCCGAGATCGCCGACCTGCCGCTCCATATGGTTATCGAGCGGGCTGTGCGGGCACACGAAGCGCGCACGCGAACATCCGTAGCTCTCGCCACCACCGAGCTGCCTCAGCCGGTGTCGCATGCCGTCAGGATCTGCGTCTTCCGCTTCGTCCAGGAAGGGCTCAACAATGCCTATCGCCATGGCGGGGCAACAGGTCAGGAGGTGCGGAGCTGGATGGACGGAACGCTCCTGAATGTCTCGGTGGCCGACAGCGGAGGCGACTCTTCGTCTGCAGAGAAAGACCTTCCCAGCGCGGGCATTGGGCTCTACGGCCTGCAGGAACGGGTCGAGAGCCTTGGCGGAACATTGACGAAACGCCGCCTCGGTGACGGAGGCAATCTGCTCAAGATGACCCTGGACCTCAGTGGAGGGCTGCTCGTTGCGTGAACGAAAATCCATCGTTGTCGTGGACGATCACGCGATCTTCCGCGCGGGTCTGGTGCAGATCTTTTCGGGAAGTGGTGACCTGGAGGTGGTCGGCGAAGGTGCGTCGGCCGACGAAGCCTTCGAGCTAGTAGGAAGGCTCTCCCCGCAGGTCGCCTTGCTCGATGTGTCGATGCCTGGCGGCGGAATTGCCGCGGCGCGACGGATTCACCAGACATGGCCGCAGGTGAAAGTGGTCATGCTGACGGTCTCGGAGGAAGAAGACGTCGTGCTGCAGGCGCTGGACGCCGGCGCGTCGGGCTATGCCTTGAAGGGCGTCCCGGCCATGGATCTGATCGCGATCGTCAGGGCGATCACAGGGGGCGAATCCTATGTCCCTCCCAACATGGCCGTGCGCCTGCTGAGCGCGATGCGAGGGCAGCAGGAGGTCGACCCCGTCATCACCAAGATCGCAGCGCTTTCAGCGAAGGAAAACCGCACGCTACGCCTGCTCGGGCGCGGCTTCAGCAATCGTGAGATCGCCGAGGCGACGGGGGTGCAAATCCAGACCACCAAGTTTCACGTCTCGAACATTCTCGCAAAGCTCGGCCTCAAGAGCCGGGTCGAAGCCGCGCTGATCGCGCAAAAGCACCTCCAGGATTAGCGTCGTCGCAGCGCTGATCCTTCGCTGGTCACCTCGAGCCGTTTTCTCCCGCGAAGATGAGATCCCCGGTCGGGCCGTCGATGAGCTGCGGCAGCAATGCCTTCCAGGCCTCGATGAGTTCGCGGTAATAGCCCGGGTCTGGACGCAGAACCGTCTGGACGCCCATGCCGCGAACCAGGCAAAGCGTCAGATTGAGGATGATGCGCGCTTGCTGCGGCGGGCGCTTCTGCGGGTCGCAAAACTCCGACCAAATGCCGTCGAGCACCTGATGGAAGCGCTTCACCACCGGAATCATCCGTTCGCACAGCTCCGGATCGTTGCGTGCCTCGGTGATCATCTCCAGCGAGAGATAGAAGAACCGGCCCGAGAAGAGCTGCCACAGGAACTCGACGAACCCCTCGAGCGAGATCTTGCCGCTTTGGACCTCGTCGGCCACGGCCCTGATCTGCCGAGTGCCGTCCTCGAGCAGTTCCTCCATGGCGGCGAGGACGATGTCGGCCCGCGCTGGGAAATGATGCAGCAAGGCGCCCCGCGAGACATTGGCCCGGGCGGCGATCTCCTGGGTGGTGGCGGCGTGATAGCCGACCTCGAAGATCTCATCGAGCGTCGACTGGATCAGCCGCTCGCGCGTCATGATGCTGCGCATCTGCTGCTGCCGCTCTGCCTTGCTCACCTTCTCCTCCTCGGGCTCGACATGGCCGCCCTCGCCTCGCCGGCGTTCGGCGATACAGTATTAGAAAAACAATCTTGCTTGTTTTTTTAGTGCAATCAAGGATGACCTCGACAACATGCCAGCAAGCAGGGAGAGCCGCGATGAGCGACGATTACCAGAACCGCAGCTATGGCGAGATCCCGGTCGGGTTCGGCAGGAAGCCAGGCATTGTCGTGGTCGATTTCCAGAAGGGCTTTACCGATCCGCAGTATCCGCTGGGCGGTGCACCGCTGGTCATGCGTGCCCTCGAGAACACCGCAACTCTGCTCGAGGTCGCGCGCCGTTACAATGTGCCGGTCGCCAACTGCAACACCGCCTATATGAACGAGCGGGAAATGCCCTATTGGAAGATCACGGCCGTGCGCGAGACCTTCCTGCACGACCATCCGAGCGTCGCCCATGATCCACGCATCTATGATGCGTCCTATGATCTGACCGTGTGCAAGAAGGGTCCGTCGATCTTCTTCAATACCGGTGTCAGCGATTATTTCACCAAGGAACGCGTCGATACCGTGATCGTCACCGGCTGCAACACCAGCGGCTGCATTYGCGCGACCTCGATCGATTCCTTCAGCTATCGCTACCGCACCATCGTGCCTGAGGACTGCGTCGGGGATATCGAGGAGCAGCCACACAGGGACAATCTGCGCGATCTCGGCCGCCGCTATGTCGATGTGTCGGACCTGAAGACCGTGCTGGCCTATCTGGACGAATGGCACCACCAGAACGCTGCCTGAGGCCGAACCGGGGGCGGGGTGCCCTCTTCTCGCCTCAGCCGTCGACCGTCAGGCTCATGCCGTCGAAGGCGACAGCGATGCGCGCAGGCAAGCGCTTGGACAGGTTCTGATAGTCCAGGTCGATATGGAGATTGGTCAGCACCGCGCGTCTGGGGGCCAGTTCGGCAATTGCCTCCAGCGCCTGCGACAGGCTGAAATGGCTCGGGTGCGGCGTCTCGCGCAAGCAGTCGAGGATCAGCACGTCGAGGCCGGCCAGGGTGGCCTTGGCCTCGGGCGGCATCAGGCTGACATCAGGTACATAACCGAGATCGGCAAAGCGGAAGCCGAGAGCCTCGTAACCCGGCCCGTGCTCCAGCGCGATGGGGCGCGCGCAAATACCGCCCCCTGCCCCCTCGATCGTCAGCGGTTCGCCGGCCAGCATCGACTGCATCTCGAGGATCGGCGGATAGAGGCTGCCGGGCGGCGTCTCGAAGATATAGCCGAAGCGCGTCCGCAAGGTCGCGGCCGTTACCGGATCCGCATAGACCGGAATCCGCTTGCGCATATGCAGCACCAGCGCCCGCATATCGTCGATGCCATGGGTGTGGTCGGCATGGTCATGAGTGAAGAGCACCGCATCGAGATGCTTGACCTCGGCATCGATCAACTGCTCGCGCAGATCCGGCGTGGTATCGACGATCAGCCTGGTCGTCCCGTTGCCGCCATTGCGCTCGACAAGGATCGAGCAGCGCCGACGCCGGTTCTTCGGGTTCTTCGGATCGCAGGCCCCCCAGCCCGAGCCCGGCCGGGGTACGCCTCCAGAAGAACCGCAGCCGAGGATCGTGATCGTCAGGGCCATCTTGGGCGTGCTGCTCAGGCGACCTGCGCCACAGGCGCCGCGTGATCCATCTTCCAATAGCAGCGTCGCGCATTCTCCGTCGTGACGCGCGAGATCTCGTCGAAGGAGACTCCTTTCACGTCGGCGAGAGTCTTCGCCGTTTCAACGACGTAAGACGGTTCGTTGCGCTTTCCCCTGAACGGGACCGGGGCGAGATAGGGCGCATCGGTCTCGACCAGAAGCCGATCAATCGGGATATCGCGCGCAATCTGGCGCAGATCCTCTGAGGTCTTGAAGGTCAGAATCCCGGAGAAGGACACGTAGAGTCCGAGCTCGACGCCGACCCGAGCCAGTTCCGGACCTGCCGTGAAGCAGTGCAGGATGGCCGGGAAAGCGCCCATCTCCGTCTCTTCACGCAGGATCGCGATCATGTCCTCGTCGGCCTGGCGAGCGTGGATGACGAGCGGAAGCCTGGTCATGCGCGCTGCGGCAATGTGCGTGCGCAGCCCCTGCGCCTGCGCATCGCGCGGACTCTTGTCGTAGTGATAGTCGAGCCCGGCCTCGCCAATTGCGACACAGCGCGGGTGCTCCGCCAACCTGGCAAGCTGGTCGGCCGTGACGTCGAGCTCTTCATGCGCGCCGTGCGGATGCGTGCCGACGGTGCACCACACCGATGCGAAGCGTTCGGCGATCCCGGCATAGGTCCCGAAGCRCGAAACCCGTGTCGAGATCGTCACCATCCGCGAGACCCCTGCCGCCTCGGCCCGCGCGACATAGGCCGCGAGATCCTCGGCGAAATCCGGAAAGTCGAGATGGCAATGGGTATCGATCAACATCAGGCCACCTGCCCGGCATCGGGCTCGACATAGCGCGGGAAGATCGCGCTCGGTGCAGGCAGAACTGTGCCGCTGGCGAGACGCCCGGCTTCGCCCAGGCTCGCGAAGCTGCGGGCCTCCGCGCCGACCGCAAGCAGGTCGAGCAGCTTGCCGGCCGAGCTCGGAATCACCGGTTGCGTCAGAATTGCGACCTGGCGCAGCACTTCCGCCGTGACATAGAGCACGGTGTCGCGCCTGGCGGGATCCGATTTGCTCAGCCGCCAGGGTTCATTGGCCGCGAAATAGCGGTTTGCCTCCGCCACCAGCGCCCAGATCTCCGCGAGCACGACGTGCAGGGCAAAATCCTGCATCGCTGCCCGTGCCTTGGCGAGCGCGCCATCGGCAAGAGCGAGCATGGCCTCGTCGCCCTCGTTCAATGCGCCTTGCACCGGCACCTTGCCTTCGCAGTTCTTGGCGATCATCGAGAGCGAACGTTGGGCCAGATTGCCGAGATCATTGGCAAGATCGGCATTGATGCGCCCGATGATGGCCTCGTGGCTGTAGTTGCCGTCCTGGCCGAAAGAGACCTCGCGCAGGAAGAAATAGCGCAGCTGGTCGACGCCATAGGTCTCGGCGAGGCCGAATGGATCGACGACATTGCCGAGCGATTTCGACATCTTCTCGCCCTTGGAGAGCAGGAAGCCATGGCCGAAGACGCGCTTCGGCAGCGGCAGCCCGGCCGACATCAGGAAAGCCGGCCAGTAAACCGTATGAAAGCGCACGATGTCCTTGCCGATGATGTGCACATCGGCGGGCCAATAGTGCCAGCGCGGATTGGTCTCGTCGGGGAAGCCGCAGCCGGTGACGTAATTATTGAGCGCGTCGACCCAGACATACATCACATGCTTTGGGTCACCTGGGACCGGCAGGCCCCAGTCGAAGGTGGTACGGCTGATCGAAAGATCCTCGAGACCGCCCTTCACGAAGCTGACGATCTCGTTCTTGCGCGTTGCCGGCGAGATGAAATCCGGCACGTCCTCGTAGAGCTTCAGCAGCCGCTCCTGGAAGGATTTCAGGCGGAAGAAATAGCTCTCCTCCTCGACCCATTCGACCGGAGTGCCCTGCCCGCCCAGCCGCGTGCCGTCCGGCAGGAGGGTGGTTTCCTCCTCGCCGTAGAAGGCCTCGTCACGCACGGAATACCAGCCGGAATATTTGGCAAGGTAGATGTCGCCGGCCTGCTCCATGCGCCGCCAGAGCTCATGGGTCGACGGCAGGTGATCCGGATCGGTGGTGCGGATGAACCGGTCAAAGGAACAGCCGAGCGTCTGTTCCATCTCCTGGAAGCGCTGGGCCACCTGATCGACATAGGATTTCGCGTCGAGCCCGTTCTGCCCGGCGGTGCGCTGCACCTTCTGGCCGTGCTCGTCTGTGCCGGTCATGGCGAAGACGTCATAGCCGTCCAGCCGCTTGAAACGCGCAATCGCGTCCGAGGCCACCATCTCATAGGCGTGCCCGATATGCGGCGGGCCATTCGTGTAGTGAATGGCGGTGGTCAGATAGAATTTCGGGGCCTGGGCCATCGTTCAGTCCGGACGGTTCGCTTTCAAGCTGCGCGCGACCGGCGAACAGCCTCCGACAGATCATGAAACATAGAGATCACGAGCGGCCGGCGGTCGAGATTGTAGGTTTCCACCTCGCGGGCCGCGCGACCCAGCTTCTCCCATACCTCCGCCAGCGGTGCAAGGCGAGCCGCGCCGGCATGGGCATGCGCATGGAGATGCGCGGCGAGCCAGCTCTGAATGGTRTCGATCATGATCGCGAAATCACTCTCGCCGGCGCGGCCCGCGACATCTTCCGCCAGCGCGAGCAGCGCGGTGAGATCGACGCCCGGCAAGGCATCGAGACGCGCCCTGACGGCCTCGACCAGCGCCAGCGTCTCCGGGGAGACATAGGTCAGGGCACGCCGTACGGAACCGTCCGCGAGTGCTGCGGCGCGCATCAATGCGGAGGCGTCGAACGGCGATCCCATCCGCTCAAGCGCCAGCCGGCCGGCCTCGGCAACCGCGCCTTCGTCCAGCGCATCAAATGTCAGCAGCCGACAGCGCGAGCGGATGGTCGGCAGCGCCCGTCCGGGCGCATGGGCAACGATGAGGAAAAGGGCGCGCGGCGGCGGCTCCTCGAGYAGTTTCAGCAGCGCATTGGCACTGGAGCGATCCATGTCCTCGGCACTGTCGACGATGCAGACACGCCAACCGCCTTCGGCCGCGCTCGTTCCGAACCGGTCGATGACGCGGCGGACGGAATCGACTGGGATATTGCTGGTCACGCCCTTGCCGTCCGGCTTCACCGTTCGCCGCAGCAGATGCAGGTCGGGATGCGACTGGGCCATCACGCGCCGCGTCGCCGGATCCTCTTCCGGCATCGCCAGGCTTTCCACCGAGCCGGCGCGCGCCAGCGGATCGCCCGAAGCCAGCAGGAAGCGCGCCGCACGATAGGCAAAGCTCGCCTTGCCGATGCCTTCGGGACCGCCGAGAAGCCAGGCGTGATGCAGGCGCTCTGAGCGCAGCGCATCCAGGAAACTCCGCTCCTGGCGCGCATGTCCGACGAGCGCCAGCGTCTCGCGCGGATGCGGCGCATCGGGAAGGCGGTCCGGTTCGTTGCTGCTCTCGCGCATCAGGCGTCCTGGTTCAGCGGCAGGCGCTCGCGCACGACCGCCCAGGCGGCCTGGGCCAGATCCTCCGGAGCGAGCGTCGCATCAAGCACCGAGCAGCGCGCCGGTTCGGCTTCGGCGATTGCAAGATAGGCCGCGCGCAAGCTGCGATGGAAGGCGAGCGCCTCGCCCTCGAAGCGGTCCTTGCCCTCGCCGGGCGCCCGCCGACGGGCGGCGCGAGCGAGGCCGACCCTGGGGTCGAGATCGAGGATCAGCGTCAGATCCGGCGTAAGGCCGTCGATGGTGACCTGTTCCAGTTCCGCCAGCAGCTTGGGATCGATGCGCCCAAGCGTGCCCTGGTAGACCCGCGTCGAATCGATGAAACGGTCGCAAATCACCCAGTCGCCCCGCGCAAGTGCCGGCCGGATGCGCTGGTCGATATGGTCGATTCTGGCGGCCGAGAACATCAGCGCTTCGATGAAGGGCCCATGATGCTTCACCCGGCCCGACAGAATGGCTTCGCGAATGGCTTCCGCCTTGGGCGAACCACCGGGTTCGCGCGTCAACTCCGAACGGATGCCCGCGGCCTCGAGCTGCGTGGCGAGCGCGCGCGCCAGCGTCGACTTGCCGGCCCCTTCTCCGCCCTCAAGCGTGATGAAACGTCCCTTTGTCATGACACGTGCCGCTCAGGTCCTGCCGAGCGCCTTGCGCACCCAGCCAGTGGCAGCCTCCATCAGCGCATCGAGCGCGCGGCTCTGCAGGCTGCCGGCCTCGACCGTCTCGGCCGCGTAGAGTGGAATGTCCAGCGTCTTTATTTCACCGCGTGTGACAAGGAGCCGCCCGACCTCGGCGCCCTCCTGGACGGGAACGGTCAGCGGCCCACGATAGGTGATGCGCGCGCTCAACCGGTCGCTGCTGCCGCGCGGCAGCAGCAGGCTCACCGGGCCCTTGGCCTTGAGCCCGACCCGCCCCTTGGCTCCACCGTAGACGCTGGCCTCGCCGACGATCTCGCCATCGGCGAAGAGCTGGCGGGGTTCGAACGAGCGAAAGCCCCATTCGAGCAGCTTRCGCGCTTCCTGCGCACGGTCGCGGCCCGACTTCAGCCCGTTCACCACGACGATCAGCCGTTGCCCCTTCTGCACCGCCGAACCGACCAGGCCGAACCCGGCTTCATCGATATTGCCGGTCTTCAGGCCGTCAGCGCCAATATCCATGGTCAGCAGCGGATTGCGGTTCTGCTGCCTGATCTTGTTCCAGGTAAACTCGCGTTGCCCGAAGATTTTGTAGAGCTCCGGGTAGGTCTTGATGATGTGATCCGCCAGCCGCGCCAACTCGCGGGCAGTGACCTTCTGCTCGGGGTCGCCCATGCCGGTCGCATTGCGGAAGACCGACTTGGTCAGGCCGAGCGCACGCACCCGCTCGGTCATCAACCGCGCGAAATTCGCCTCATCTCCGGCGATCGCCTCGGCGAGCGCAATCGAGGCGTCATTGCCGGATTGGACGATGATGCCCTGCAGGATATCGGAGAGGTTGATGCGGCTATGGACCAACGCGAACATGGTCGAGCCGCCGGAAATGCCGCCGCCCTTGCGCCAGGCGTTCTCGGAAATGCCGATCTCGCTGTCGAGAGTGAGCCGGCCCTGCGCGATTTCCTGGAATGCCACCAGGACAGTCGCAAGCTTGGCAAGGCTCGCCGGGACCATGAGCTCGTCCGCGGCTTTCTCGTAAAGCACCGCGCCGGTGGCCGAATCGAGCAGAATCGCGTGTGGAGCGAGCGACTGGAAGCTCTGGGCCAGCGCGGGAGCCGAAGCCGCCAGGACAAAGAGAGCCGCCAGCGCCGCGCGTGTGGCGGCCGCAAATCTCGTAGCGATCGAATTGCGATAGCGGGGCGGGTTCATGCCCCGATCTGAAGCAGAGCGGGGCTCAGCCGGTCAAGCCCGATACGCGTCAATTGCGGGATAATGGCCGCAATGTCTGCGGAACCAGATCCCGTGCCAGCGGGTTATTCCGCGCGAAACGCTCGGCCGGGGCGCGCTCGGGAGCGGCGAACAGGCTGGCGGTGCGCAATGCCGGCGGCCGTGGCGGCAGGACGGCCGGGCGGAGCAGAACCGGGGTCGCAGCATTGGCGATGGTGTCGAGGTCGAAGGGACGGTTCGGCGGCAGCGGAGCGCCGCGGACCGGGATGCCGGCACTCGACGAGGTCGAAACCAGCGTTGCGGCGACAGGAGTGCCTGGCGCGATGGTGCGGACGGGTTGCGGCGCATAGGCCTGCACGACCGGATGCGGAGCCGCCGGGGCCTCGACGACAGGCTGGCGAGCCTGCTCGTCGCGCGGGTCCTCGAGATCCGGGCTCGCCGTGCGGTTGGTGGCAACCGCGGCGTTGCTCGCGACCATGGTCGGGGCGCTGGTGCCGGGAATCGAAGCCGGCATACCATCCGTTCGC
>NZ_JBFTZN010000109.1:0-34002 GCF_056406775.1 Allobosea sp. P1_A7 | reverse complement strand
GAATTATCTAGGAAAATCAGCAACCTCAAGGGGTTGGATGGTGCCGCAAGAGGGATTCGAACCCCCGACCCCCTCATTACGAATGAGGTGCTCTACCAGCTGAGCTATTGCGGCGACGGGTGGGGCTCTACCAGCCCTGCCCAATCTTGGCAAGACGAACGGAGCAGAACATGCCCCGTCTTCTCACGATTTGCGCAGCTTTTCCGTTTCGGGCTTTTCCTGGCCGAGCGCGRCGATGCCACGGCGGATGGCGCGGGTGCGGGTGAAATGCTTGTGCAGGGTCTCGCCATCGCCGAAGCGAATGGCGCGGGTCAGCACCGAAAGGTCTTCGCTGAAGCGCCCCAGCATCTCCAGAACCGCTTCCTTGTTGTGCAGGAAGACGTCGYGCCACATCGTCGGGTCGGATGCCGCGATGCGGGTGAAATCGCGAAAGCCGCCGGCCGAGAACTTGATCACCTCGGACTGGGTCACCGCCTCGAGATCCTCGGCCGTGCCGACGATATTGTAGGCGATCAGGTGCGGCAGATGGCTGGTGACGGCAAGCACGAGATCATGATGCTGCGCGCTCATCACCTCGACCAGGGCGCCCATGCCCTCCCAGAAATGCCGGGTGCGCGAAACCGCACCGTCATCGCTGCCGTCCGGCGGAGTGAGGATGCACCAGCGATTCAGGAAGAGGCTGGCAAAGCCCGCATCCGGGCCGGAATTCTCTGTGCCCGCAACCGGATGGGCCGGGACGAAATGCACGCCCGCTGGCAGATGCGGCGCGACAGCCTCGACCACCGCGTTCTTGACCGAGCCGACATCCGAGACGATCGCGCCCTGCTTCAGGGCAGACGCGATCTCGCCTGCGACCGCACCGCAGGCGCCGACGGGCACGCAGAGAATGACCAGATCGGCATCGGCCACGGCGGCCTGCACGGTCTCCGCCACCTCATGGCCGAGATCGAGCTCGCGGGCGCGGGCCCGCACGCCCTCGTCCCGGTCGCTCAGGATGATACGGCCGGCCAGATTGAGATCCTTGGCCGCATGGGCGATCGACGAGCCGATCAGCCCGATGCCGATGATCGCGACGCAGCCGAAGATCGGCTCTTCGCGCCGCGGGGCGAAACTCTCGGTCGGCCCCGACATCACTTGCCGGCCAGGAAGTCGCCAAGCGCCGCAACGACGAGGCGGTTCGCCTCCTCGGAGCCGATCGTCATGCGCAACGCGTCCGGCAGGCCATAGGCCGCGACGCTGCGCAGGATCAGTCCGCGCTGGCTCAGGAAGGCGTCAGCCTCCTTCGCCGTCTTGCCGGAGGTTTTTGGGAAATGGATCAGGATGAAGTTGCCGACCGACGGCGTGACGGTCAGGCCGAGCTTTTCCACCTCGGCCGTCGTCCAGGCGAGCCAAGTCTCGTTGTGCTGGAGCGCGGCCGCGACATGGGCTTCGTCGGCGATCGCAGCGGTGCCGGCCTCGATCGCCGCGCCGTTGACGTTGAACGGGCCGCGGACGCGGTTGAGCGCATCGATGACATGGGCAGGCCCGTAGAGCCAGCCGAGCCGCAGATTGGCGAGGCCGTAGATCTTCGAGAAGGTGCGCGCCATCACGACGTTCTCGTTGGTCGCCACCAGTTCGAGCCCCGACGCATAGTCGTTGCGACGGACATATTCGGCGTAGGCGGCGTCGAGCACCAGCAGCACATCGGAGGGCAGGCCGGCATGCAGGCGCTTGACCTCCTCGAAGGGCAGGTAGGTGCCGGTGGGGTTGTTGGGATTGGCGAGGAAGACGATCTTCGTCCGGGGCGTCACCGCCTTCAGGACCGCGTCGACATCGGCAGTGAGATTGGTCTCGGGCACGACCACGGGCTTGCCGCCGGCCGCCAGGATGGCGATGCGGTAGACGAGGAAGCCGTGCTCGGTGAAGATGCCCTCGTCATCGTCGCCGAGATAGGTCTTGGTGACGAGCTGCAGCAATTCGTCGGACCCCGAGCCGCACACGAGGCGTGCTGGGTCGAGACCGTAGCGCGACGCGATCGCCTCACGCAGCTTGGTGGCCGAGCCGTCCGGATAGAGCTCGAGCTTGCCCTTGAGGCTGTCGAAGGCGGCGATTGCCTTCGGGCTCGGGCCGAGCGGGGTCTCGTTCGAGGAAAGCTTATGCAGCTTCACCCCCGCCGGAGCCGTGGACTTGCCGGGCACATAGGCCTCGATATCGAGGACACCGGGACGCGGAACAGGGCGGGAAGCAGGCGTGGCCATGGCTTGTGGACCTTGTCAGGGGAATGAGATGGAGATCAGCGGACTGGCTTGACGGCAAAACGGGCGGCGTGGCTGCCGATTTCTGCGAACTCGCTGAGGCCGGCAGGTTCGAGCGCGGCACGGATCGCGCTCTGCTCGACTTCTCCCGAAGCAGCGACCAGCAGCGAAAGATGCGAACCGTCGGCGGCGCTCGCCGAGACCTCGGCGAGATGCTGGGCGAGCCCTGCACGCAGCGTCTCCGACCAGCGTTCCACCCTGGCGGCATAGAGCACGATCTCGCGCACGGCCGCATCCGCAAGCGGCTTGGCGATGCAGTAGACCGGCGTGCCCGCGGGATGGTCAGGCCGCTCGATGAAGGGCAGGCGCGCGATGATCTTTGGCCGCTCCGGGCCGATGAGATCGCGCCACCAGACACCGGCGCTGGCGCCGAGATCCATCCGGAAGATGCCGAGATCGCCAGCGGATTCGGCAACGGCAGCGATCACCGCACGCGCATGCTCATGGGTAACGAAGGGCACGGTGAAGCCGAAATGGAACCGCGCGGAATCGCGCATCGCCGCATCGCCACCCGAGACATCGGCATGGACGGCGTAATTCGCCTGAACATAGGTGAAGGTCGCGATGATGATGCGCCAGATGCCCTCGACGGTGTCGAGTGGCAGCAGGCCCTTATGACGCAGCGCCAGGCGCTTCATCATATCGGCCTCGCGGCCGGGCCGGAACGCCGAACCCGACACCTGCGTCTTCTTCACGGCGATCAGCGTTTCGATGATCTGCGAGCGCTCCATCAAGAGCGCGTGCATCTCGCTGTCGATACGGTCGATCTCGCCGCGCAGATCGGCAAGGGTGGTCGGAGCAATTTCGGTCATGGCGTGATCTTGGCGCGTGAGGCGACGGACGCGCGTCTCTTAGACCTCAAGCCGGCGCTTAGCAAAGCCAGCTTCGCGCGGGGCCGCGTTGACAGCGCGCCTGCGGCACGCCATCGGTAAGTTCGATCTTTCGAACGAGCCGACCGGCAAGACAAATCAGCCTGTCAAAGCGGACGACTATGCACGACGAAATCCAGAGCCTTGCGGACCCGCTGAAGGAAGCGAACGAGCCCTCCAGTCCTGTTGTCCGGTTCGACGCGGCCACGCCACTGGTGATGGATTGCGGCGTAGTGCTCGACAGCTGGCAGATCGCCTACCAGACCTATGGCGAACTCAATGCGGCCAAGTCGAATGCCGTCCTCGTCTGTCATGCACTGACCGGCGACCAGCATGTCGCCAGCCGGAACCCGATCACCGGCAAGGGCGGTTGGTGGACGGCGATGATCGGCCCCGGCAAACCGATCGATACCGACCGCTTCTTCGTGATCTGCGCCAATGTCGTCGGCGGCTGCACCGGCACGACGGGACCGGCCTCGACCAACCCGGACACCGGCAAGCCCTGGGGCCTCGGCTTTCCGATGGTGACGATTCGCGACATGGTGCGGGCTCAGGCGCATCTGGTCGATGCGCTCGGCATCGAGTCGCTGTTCTGCGTCGCCGGCGGCTCGATGGGCGGCATGCAGGTGCTGGAATGGGCAGCGAGCTATCCCGCACGCGTCTTCTCGGCGCTGCCGCTTGCGACCTCCGCCAAGCACTCGGCCCAGAACATCGCTTTCCACGAAGTCGGCCGCCAGGCGGTGATGGCCGATCCTGACTGGCGCGGCGGGCGCTATCTCGAAGAAGGCACGCGTCCGTCCAAAGGCCTCTCCGTGGCGCGCATGGGTGCGCATATCACCTATCTGTCGGAACCCGCTCTGCACCGGAAATTCGGTCGCAAGCTGCAGGATCGCGAGGCGCCGACCTTCTCGTTCGATGCCGATTTCCAGGTCGAAAGCTACCTGCGGCACCAGGGCCTGAGCTTCGTCGAACGCTTCGACGCCAATTCCTATCTCTATGTGACGCGCGCGATGGATTATTTCGACATCGCCGCCGATCATGACGGCGTGCTCGCCAAGGCCTTCGCGGGCACGAAGACGCGCTTCTGCGTCGCCTCCTTCACCTCGGACTGGTTGTTTCCGACCGCGGATTCACGTGCCGTCGTTCATGCGCTCAATGCTGCCGGCGCTTCGGTCTCCTTCGTCGAGCTTGAAAGCGACAAGGGCCACGACGCCTTCCTGCTGGAGGAACCGAACCTGTTTGCGACCACCCGCGGCTTCATCAATGCGGCAGCTCGGGCAAGAGGGTTGTGAGGCCATGGCGCTGAGCGAGACCTATACCAATCGCATCGACCTCAAGCTCGTCGCCGAGATGGTGACGCCGGGCACGCGCGTGCTCGATGTCGGCTGCGGCGACGGCGCATTGCTGGCCCTGCTGGCCGAGACGCGCCAGGTCGACGCACGCGGCATCGAACTGTCTCGCGAGGGTGTCGCGGGCTGCGTCGCGCGGGGGCTGTCGGTGATCCAGGGCGACGCCGATACCGACCTCGCCGACTATCCCGATGATTCCTTCGACTACGTCATCCTCTCCCAGACGATCCAGGCGACGCGCAATCCGCGCCTGGTTCTGGAGCACATGCTGCGCATCGGCCGTCGCGCCATCATCTCCTTCCCGAATTTCGGGCATTGGCGCATGCGCAGCCAGATCTTCTTCCGCGGCCAGATGCCGGTGACCGATGCCCTGCCCTATTCCTGGTGGGACACCCCGAACATCCATTTCTGCACGATCCGCGACTTCGTCACCCTGTGCGATGTTGTCGGCGCACAGAAGGAGCGCGCCGTCGCGCTCGATGCGGCGGGCGGCAAGGTTGGCGTCAGCGCACCCTGGTGGTTCTGGAACCTGTTCGGCGCGCAGGCGGTGTTCCTGCTGAAGCGAGGCTGAGCCCTCCCGCTCCCGAGACCGAGTGCCGGACGAAGCGTCGGCGGATCGGCGCAGCGCAGCCCTAAAACGAGAAAAGGGCCGCTTGCGCGGCCCTTCCCTCATCCGTCTCGCGGCGGTCGCTGCCTCCTTCCCAGTAGGGAAGAACGAGGTCGTACCGTCCCTATTAGTTCAGCGGCACGCCCTCAGGCCGCCTTTCGCGGGTGACGCTGACATCGCCCAGCATCAACCCGGTCGGCCCAACGGTGACCTTCACCGTCTCGCCATCCGTGACCTTGCCGGCGAGCAGCAGTTCCGCCAGCGGGTCCTGCACCGTTTTCTGGATCACCCGCTTCAGCGGACGTGCGCCATAGGCGGGATCGTAGCCCTTGTCGGCCAGCCAGGCGCGGGCGTCTTCGGAGAGATCGAGCACGATCTTGCGGTCGGTCAGCAGCCTGGCGAGGCGTGCCAGCTGGATATCGACGATCGCCCCCATATCCGCCCGCTTAAGGCGATGGAACAGGATGATGTCGTCGATGCGGTTCAGGAACTCGGGCCGGAAGGCCTGCCTGACCACGCCCATGACATCGTCACGCACGGCGTCGCTGTCCTGCCCTTCGGGCTGGTTCACCAGGAACTCCGAACCGAGATTCGAGGTCATGATGATCAGCACGTTGCGGAAATCGACCGTGCGGCCCTGACCGTCCGTCAGACGACCATCGTCGAGCACCTGCAGGAGCACGTTGAAGACGTCCGGATGCGCCTTCTCGACCTCGTCGAAAAGGACGACCTGATAGGGCCGCCGCCGTACGGCTTCGGTCAGTGCTCCGCCTTCCTCGTAACCGACATAGCCGGGAGGCGCGCCGATGAGACGCGAGACCGAGTGCTTCTCCATGTATTCCGACATGTCGAGGCGCACCATCGCCGTATCGTCGTCGAACAGGAACGACGCGAGCGCCTTGGTGAGCTCGGTCTTGCCGACACCCGTGGGTCCGAGGAACATGAAGGAGCCGATCGGCCGGTTCGGGTCCTGCAGGCCGGCACGGGCACGCCGCACGGCTGTCGAGACCGCCTCCACCGCCTCGCGCTGGCCGACGACGCGCGCTGCCAGCACCTCCTCCATCCGGAGCAGCTTGTCCTTCTCGCCTTCGAGCATGCGATCGACCGGCACACCGGTCCAGCGGCTGACGACCTGCGCAACATGGTCAGGCGTCACCGCCTCTTCCACCATGCCGGAGGTATCGCCAATCGCCTCGACCTCGGCGAGTTGCTTCTCCAATTGCGGGATCTCGCCATAGGCGAGCTCACCTGCACGCTGATACTCGCCCTTGCGCTGCGCCTGGGCCAGTTCGTTGCGGGCATTGTCGAGCTTGGTCTTGATCTCCGCCGCCTGGCCGAGCTTGTCCTTCTCCGCCTTCCAGCGGGCCGTGATCGTGGCCGAACGTGTTTCAAGATCGGCGAGTTCGGATTCCAGCCGCTTCAACCGCTCCTTTGAGCCGCTGTCGCTCTCCTTCTTGAGAGCCTCCTGCTCGATGCGCAGGCGCACGATCTCGCGGTCGATCGAATCCAGCTCCTCGGGCTTCGAATCGACCTGCATGCGTAGGCGCGCCGAAGCCTCGTCGACAAGGTCGATCGCCTTGTCGGGCAGGAAGCGGTCGGTGATGTAGCGGTTCGACAGGGTCGCGGCCGAGACAAGCGCCGAGTCCGTGATGCGAACGCGGTGATGCTGCTCGTATTTCTCCTTGAGGCCGCGCAGGATCGAGACCGTATCCTCGACCGTCGGCTCGTCGACAAAGACGGGCTGGAAGCGGCGTGCAAGCGCGGCGTCCTTCTCGACATATTTGCGGTACTCGTCGAGCGTGGTCGCGCCGACGCAGTGCAGTTCGCCGCGCGCGAGCGCCGGCTTCAGCAGGTTCGAGGCATCCATGGCGCCGTCCGTCTTGCCGGCACCGACCAGGGTGTGCATCTCGTCGATGAACAGGATGACGCCACCATCGGAGCTGGAGACCTCGTTGAGCACCGCCTTCAGGCGCTCCTCGAACTCGCCACGATATTTCGCACCCGCGATGAGCGAGCCCATGTCGAGCGCAAGCAGTTCCTTGTCCTTCAGGCTCTCCGGCACGTCACCATTGACGATGCGCAACGCAAGGCCCTCGGCGATGGCGGTCTTGCCGACGCCGGGCTCGCCGATCAGGACGGGATTGTTCTTGGTGCGGCGGCTCAGCACCTGGATGGTGCGACGGATCTCCTCGTCGCGGCCGATGACCGGGTCGAGCTTGCCCTCGCGGGCAGCAGCGGTGAGATCCCGCGCATATTTCTTCAGCGCGTCATAGGCCTGCTCGGCAGAGGCTGAGTCCGCGGTGCGACCCTTGCGGATCGCCTCGATCGCGGCATTCAGCGCCTGCGGCGTCACGCCGGCCTTGGCCAGCGCCTTGCCGGCCTCGGTTTCCTTCTCGACCGCGAGGGCCAGAAGAAGGCGCTCGACCGTGACGAAGGAATCGCCGGCCTTGTCCGCAGCCTTTTCCGCCGTATCGAAGACACGGGCGAGGCCTGGCGTCAGATGCAGGCCGCTGGCGCCACCGCCGCTGACCTTGGGCAGCTTTGCGAGCGCCGCATCGGTCAGTTGCAAGGCAAGTTTCGACTGGCCACCCGACCGATCGATCAGGCCGGCTGCCATGCCCTCGCTGTCATCAAGCAGCGCTTTCAAAAGATGTTCGGGCGTAAACTGCTGGTGCCCGTCGCGCAGCGCAATCGTCTGCGCCGCCTGCAGGAAACCCTTTGCCCTGTCGGTGTATTTCTCAATGTTCATATTGTCGCTCCGCCCGCCGGCACGCCCCGTGGCGACGCATCCGGCTGCCTTTCATCAGGATAGGGCTCCCGAGGGACACCCTTCGCAACCAAAGATAGTGTGACATCCGCGCAACGGAAGGGGGCCCCTTGCGAATGATTGACGGCGCCCTTCCGACAGGCTCAGCCTTGGCCATGGCGGGAACAAGGCGACAGCAGGCGATTCGCAAAGCGTTGAGGGCGCTCGCCCCCGGCATTCCGCTTGCCGATGCCGAAGCGGTCCTGGCGCTCGCCGAGCGCCGCCACATGAAGGATCTGCCGCCCTCGACGGCGCTCTGGCTCGCTCTCGGCAGCCATGTCCGCCACGTCCATACCGATTACGAGCGGCTTCTGGCGGAAGGGTACGACCGCGACGCGGCGCGCTTTTTCGTCGTCGAGGACACCGATGCAGTGCTCTCCGCCTGGGGCTGCCAGCGCTCCGTGGAGAACGAAGAGGCCGAGGCCGAGGAGGCTTGAAGTCAACCTGATCGAACCGATGCAAGGATTTGATCGGTCCCGCCTCGTAGAACCCGCTATATCACCCCTGCCCGATCAGCCTGCGGACTGAAAGACTCCATGCGTGTCGCCTCGCTCTATCGCTACCCCGTCAAGGGTCTCTCGCCCGAACCCGTGCAATCGGCTTCGCTGAGCACGGGGGGCTTTTTCCCTGGAGACCGGCTTTTCGCCATCGAGAACGGCCCTTCCGGCTTCGACCCGGCCGCGCCCGTCCATCAGCCGAAGATCAAGTATCTGATGCTGATGCGCAATGAATCGCTGGCACGGCTGCAGACGCGCTATGACGACGAAAGCCGCGCGCTTGTCATCAGGCAGGATGGACGCGAGACCTTGCGGGCCGACATGACGACGCAGGACGGCCACGCGGCCCTGACGGCCTTCTTTGAAGGTTTCATGCCGGACGAGCTGCGCGGCAAGCCGCAATTGCTCACCGCCCCGCAAAGCTATCGCTTCATGGATTCACGCTCGGGGTTCATGTCGATCATCAACCTCGCCAGCGTCGCGGATCTCGGCAACCACCTTGGCACCCGGCTCGATCCGCTGCGCTTCCGCGGCAATGTCATGGTCGAGGGGCTGGCCGCCTGGGCGGAGAACGACCTGGTCGGGCAGGAGCTGTCCACGCCGTCGGGCCTGCGCCTGCGTGTGATCAAGCGAATCGAACGCTGCGCGGCAACCAATGTCGACCCGCAGACCGGAGCCCGCGATCTCCAGATCCCGAAGGCGTTGATGAAGACCTATGGCCATGTCGACTGCGGAATCTACTGCGAGATTCTGAATAGCGGCACGCTGACCGCTGGCATGCATCTCGAAAGCCAGGCCCCGCAAGCGACGCTCGACCTCGGCGTCGCCTGAGCCAAAAAAACAGGGGCCCGTCGGGCCCCTGTCATATCTGGTCAAACCGGAGCGCCTTACTCGGCAGCGCTATCGGTTTCCGACCCCAGCGCGTCCATGACTTCGCGTGGCGAGCGGCGGCGGCGCGTGCGCTTCGGTGCGGCAGCCTCTTCGGCGGCCGGCGCTTCGGCAGGAGCAGCAGCAGCCTCGACCGGTGCCGCAATGGGCTCCTCGGCGACGGCGATCGGAACCCGGACCGGATTGGTCAGGAAGGACGGAAGCGAAGCAGCGACATCGTTCGCCTCGCCTTCAGGCTCGACCTCCCGGCGCGGACGACGCTCGGCGCGCTCGGGACGCGGCCCCCGCTCCGGCCGGTCGCCGCGCTCGAAGCGACGCTCGCCCTGGCTCTGCGCCGGGGCGTTCTCGCCCTGCTCGGTAGAAGCCGGCTGCTCGGAACGCGGCGCGAAGCCCCCGGGCTGGCCGTTCTGCCCGCCTTCGGGACGGTCGAACCGGCGTTCACCACGATCGGGGCCGCGGTCCTGGCGATCATTGCGATCGAATCGGCGGTTGTTGCGGTCGTTGAAGCGATCGGTGCGGGGCGGGCGGTCGAAGCGTTGGCCGTTGTTCTGCTGGCCATCCTGGCCCTCGCCATCCCCACGGGGGGCAGCATTCTGGCCATACCCGTTGCCRTTCACGCCTCCCTGAGCCTGATGCCGCAGCTCAGGCTGAGGCGAGCCCTGCGGGAAGGCAGCATTCTCATCGCCCTCACCCTCATCGTCCCCCTCGTCGCCCTCCTCACCAAAGGCGCGATTCGGCGGGAAGCTATGGCCGTATTGCTGGGCCATCTGCTCCTGCGCCGCGAGAAGGATGCGGTAATAGTGCTCAGCGTGCTGGAAATAGTTCTCAGCTGCGACCGGATCGCCCGACGACTGGGCATCGCGCGCCAGCTGCAAGTACTTCTCCGCGACATGCTGAGCGGTACCACGAACTTTGACGTCCGGGCCGTTCGACTCGTAGCTGCGCTGCAACGGGTTGGGCGACTTTCGATTGCCGTTGTTGTTATTGTTATTGTTGTTGTTGTTACGGCCGCGCATACGCCGGTTCTGACCTGGTCTCATTCGCGTCTATCTCGCGCTCTGTCTGTTCAAAGCAACCGGGTCACTGTCATACGCGTACCGGCACGCGGCGGGTTGCGGCGCCGTGCCGGAGGGAGTCGACCTGAAGGGGCAATGCGCCGTTCTTGGTCTTCACGCGCTCGTTTCCAAAAGAGGCGGTAACTCGCCCCATGAGCCGAACGGCACATCCATGCCTTCGGAATTCCGATCTTGCTTTGTCAGTTCCGTCAAACTTCGGACGTGTCCGGAGGCAAATCCTCGTCAATCAGGAGGAGGCTGCCCTAGGCTCGGCGCTGACGACACCAGCTTCGGCTGGTATCTGCATAGCGGCTTTTGCGTCCGGTTCCAAGCAAATTCGCACAATCCCTGTGCGTATCCGGTTCAGCGGGAGAAGATCAGCGCGCGCTCGTGTCCACCAAGGTCCTTGCGCGCTCCGTGATACCGGAAGCCTTCGGCCCGCATCAAGGCAGAGACATCCGGCTCCTGCCCGGCACCGATCTCGAAAATAACGATGCCACCCGGTGCCAGAAACGGCGTCAGCTCGCGCGCGAAGAGCCGATACGGAACGAGCCCGTCGATCCCGCCATCCAGCGCCAGGAGCGGATCATAGGCGCGCACAGCCACATCCAACCCGGGAATCTCATCGCCTGGAATATAGGGCGGATTGGAGACGATCAGGTCGAAGCGGCCCTCAAGGTCCTTCACCCAGTCGCCTTCCCGAAACGCCACGCGGTCACCGACGCCATTTGCAAGGRCATTTGCGGCTGCGACCTTGCAGGCCTCTCCCGACAGGTCGATACCCAGGCCCCTGGCCTGCCTGAACTCACTCAGGATCGCGATGAGCAGGCAGCCCGTGCCAGTCCCGAGGTCCAGCACCGACAACGCGTCCCCGCGCCTCTCACGAAGGGAATGGACCGCGGCCTCGACGAGCGTCTCGGTATCGGGGCGCGGCTCGAGCGTCGCTGGCGAGAGCTTGAAGGTCAGTCCCCAGAACTCACGCTCGCCGAGGATGCGCCAGACAGGTTCGCCTGCCAGCCGCCGCGCGACGTAGCCATCCAGATCCGCGGCGGCCTGCTCACCGAGCAGAGCGTCGTCCTCCGCGCCGGCCCCAGCCACGGCTTCAACAAGAAGGCGCGCATCAAGAACCGGCGTATCGCCCCCCACAGCGCGAAGACGCGCCGCAAGCTGCCGGCGTGCCTCCCGATTGGTCAGCACACCGACAGCTTGCGGCGAAGGCGTTACAGCGTCGCCACCGCTCTGCAGTGGCGACGTCACTGGGCTGGCGCTCGCATCGACATCAATTGCCCTGCATCTTGTGGTCCATGCAAATCTTCATCTTCTGATTGATTGACGATTTACTCTCGCGCGCTCCGTGCATTTCCTGCGAACACGCCTTGCGCGCCTGCGACTGCGTCATCGCATTCTGCAGCGGCACGGCCTGTCCCTGGACGACGCGGCCAAAAGTCTGCGTCTGAGCTTCAGCGGTCCCTGCCGTAGCCAGCGCCATAAGACCGGTCATCGCAATCACTGATGCAAGTTTCATGGTTTCCTCCAGCCTGCTTTCAGGTCGATATGGAAACAACGCCAGTCCGGTAAAAAGGTTTCACGCGCCGCTTTGCGCTGCAAGCAACGTCGCCTGGTGCTCCGCCGTAAGGGCATCGATGATCTCGTCGAGCGCCAGCCCCTGCATCATCTCGTCGAGCTTGTAGAGCGTCAGGTTGATGCGATGGTCGGTCACGCGGCCCTGCGGGAAATTGTAGGTGCGGATCCGCTCGGACCGGTCACCGGAGCCGATCTGCGAGCGTCGGTCCGCCGCGCGTTCGGCGTCGGCCTTCATGCGCTCCATGTCGTAGAGCCGGGCGCGCATCAACTCGAAGGCACGCGCCTTGTTCTTGTGCTGCGAGCGCTCATCCTGGACCACGACCACGATCCCGCTCGGGATATGGGTCAGGCGGACGGCCGATTCGGTCTTGTTGACGTGCTGGCCGCCGGCGCCCCCGGCACGCATCGTGTCGATGCGCAGATCGTTGTCATTGAGCGCGACGTCGACCTCGGTCGCCAAAGGCAGCATCGCCACCGTCGCGGCCGAGGTGTGAATGCGGCCGCTCGCCTCGGTATCCGGCACGCGCTGGACGCGGTGAACCCCGGATTCAAACTTGAGCTTGGCATAGACGCCCCGGCCCGAGATCTCCGCGATGACTTCCTTGTAGCCCCCAACCGTGCCTTCGCTCTCCGAGATGATGTCGACGCTCCAGCCCTTCTGCGACGCGTAGCGCTGATACATCCGCAGCAGGTCTCCGGCGAAGAGCGAGGCCTCGTCGCCGCCGGTGCCGGCCCGGATTTCCAGAATGACGCCGCGTTCGTCGGCAGCGTCCTTGGGCAGGAGAGCGATCAGGATCTGGTGGGCACGCGTGTCGATCTCGGCTCGAGCGGTGTCCCGCTCCTCATAGGCGAGATCGCGGAATTCGCTGTCGGTCGCCGGATCGTCGATCAGCCCCTGCGCCTCGTCGAGAGAGGCCTGCGCATTGCGCCAGGAGGCAATCGCTGCAACGACGGGTTCGAGCTCCGCCAGCTCCTTGGCAAGCTCTACCGTACGCACGGCATCGGTCGAGCGATTGATCTCGTCGGTGGCAACGGCGTGGCGAGCGACGATGCTGTCGAGACGGTCTTGAGGAAGCTGAAGGGACATCAGGAACTCGGAAACACTGTTTGGGGRCCGGCGAAGCGCGCTTCAGCGTCGCTAGACCGGCACTTTCAATTCGGTCGCCAATGCCGAAAGCTGCGAACGCAGGCTCGATGCACCATCGGAAGAGGCGAGCATCCAATCCATACGCTCGCGCAGCTTCCTGACGTCAAGCGCACGCAGCATCGCCTTGACCGGCCCGAACGACGCCGCCGACATCGAGAAGGAGCGATAGCCTAGGCCGATCAGCGCCATCGTCTCCAGCGGCTTGCCACCCATTTCACCGCAGACCGAGACCGGGCAACCTGCCTCGCCCGCAGCCTCAACGATCGTGCGCAGCGCGCGGAGCGCTGCAACGCAAAGCGGATCGAAGCGCTCTGACACCCGGCGGTTCTCACGATCGGCAGCGAACAAGAACTGCATGAGGTCATTGGTGCCGATCGACAGGAAGTCGGCCTCGCGCGAGATCTCTGCCAGTTCGAACAGCAACGACGGCACTTCGACCATGACGCCGAGCTCGAGATTGGTGGGCGCCGGACGCTCCTGCTTCTCCATCATGGCGAGCTCGCGGCGCACGATGAAGCGCGCGCGCAGGAACTCGTCGACGGTCGCGACCATCGGCAGCATGATGCGCATGTCCTGGCCGGCTCCGGCCCGCAGCATCGCCCTGATCTGGCCGCGCAGCAGGCGCGGCTTGTCGAGGCCGATCCGGATCGCGCGCCAACCGAGCGCCGGATTCTCCTCCTCAACGCGCTCCATATAGGGCAGGACTTTGTCGCCGCCGATATCGAGCGTCCGGAAGACGACCGGCCGGCCCTGCGCTGCCTTGAGCACGGCCCCGTAGAGCGCTTGCTGCTCGGTCGTCGTCGGCATGTGCTGGGCGACCATGAATTGCAGTTCGGTACGGAACAGCCCGATCCCTGCGGCCGCCGTCTCATCGAGACTGTGCATGTCGACCAAAAGGCCGGCATTGATCTGGAGGTTGATCTCGACCCCGTCCTTGGTGACGGCCGGCAGATCCTTGAGCTTGCGGTACTGTTCCTGCTTGCGGGCGCGCAGGCGGGCCTTGTCCTTGTAGGCGTTCTCGACGTCCGGCTGCGGACGGATCTGCACCTCGCCAGCCTGGCCATCGACGATGACGGCGTCGCCGGACTGGATCAGCGCGGTTGCGTTGACGATCTCGCCGACGGCCGGAATGCCAAGCGCCCGCGCCACGATGGCGATGTGGCTGGTCGGTCCGCCTTCCTCGAGGATAAGCCCACGCAAACGGACGCGGTCATAATCGAGCAGCGCCGCCGGCCCCATCGAGCGGGCGATCAGGATGGCGTTCTCGGGCAACTTCTCGTGAGCAACGCCATTCGCCTTGCCCATCAGGGTCCGCAGCAGCCGATTGGCGAGATCGTCGAGATCGTGCAGCCGCTCCCTGAGATAGGGGTCGGTCTGGCGCAGCATCTTGGCGCGGGTGTCGGATTGCACACGCTCAACCGCAGCTTCGGCGGTGAGACCGGTCATCACCACTTCGCGCATCCGCCTGAGCCAGCCCTGGTCATGGGCGAACATGCGGAAGGTTTCGAGAACGTCACGATGCTCGCCGGTATGAGCCACGTCGCCACGCTCGATCAGTTCGTCGATCGCGGTTCGCATCTCGGCGATGGCGGCCTCGAGCCGCTTGACCTCGCGGGCGGGATTCTCGGCAATCAGATTGGTGATCGCGACCCGGGGTTCGTGGAGAACGGCGTAGCCGAGCCCGACACCGTCCGCCAGCTTGACGCCGACACCGTGAATCGGCCGGTCGAGGCCAATCATGCTGCCGGGCGGCGCCAGCGATTTCAGCCCGCCGGCCGCGATCATCTCCGCCATGATCATGGCGGTGGTCTGCAGCGTCTCGATCTCTTCCTCGTTGTAGAGCCGCGATGCGCGATTCTGGATGACGAGGACGCCCATCACGGCGCCGCCGCGCAGGATCGGGACGCCAAGGAAGGAATGATAAATCTCTTCGCCCGTCTCCGGACGATAGGAGAAGGCCGGGTGCGACTGCGCGTCGGACAGGGCGACAGGCTCGGCTTCGCTGGCGATCAGGCCAACGAGACCTTCGTCGGCGCGCATCCGGGTCAGGTGCACCGCCTCGCGATTCAGGCCCTCGGTCGCATAGAGTTCAAGCGAACCGTCCTCGAGCAGGACATAGACCGAACACACCTCCGCGACCAGATTGCCGGCGATCAGGACGACAAGCCGATCCAGCCGCTCCTGCGGGCTGACGGGCGCTGCCATGACCTCGCGGAGACGGCGCAGCAGAACGCCCGGACCTCCGAGAGCGCCTCGCATCAAATCGGCCCTCCGCCCGCCTCCTCAGACATCGTTGCCGATGCCGCTCGCAGACCTGATACCTGGCTCCGGATGAGTCGGCAGCATGCCCCGGTTCTTGTCGCCTTCTAGCGAGCGAAAGGAGTGTTCGGCAAGGGCCGCCGTTACAACCCCGAGGTGAAATCGGCGGCAGCGCTTCTCATTAATGTGGCAAGCGCCCGTTTCCAGCCGAGATTTGTGACAGATCCGACAATGTCGGAACGGTCGTTGCGGCGCCGCTTGCGGATTTGGCCGGAGCGCGCGAAGTCGCCGGTCGCTGCTTGGCTCCGGTCGCCGGCTTGGCGCGAACCGCTCTCTTGGTCGCTGGGAGCGTCACCGGAAACCCGGCTTCGCCCTCTGAGAGCGCGGCAAGATAGGTCTCGGTCCACCAGCCGATATCGGTTGCGGCGATGGTGGCGTAGAGCTTCTCGAAACGCCGGATTCGCTCCGGCTTCGGCATGACCAGCGCCTGCTGGATCGCCTCCGACATTTCCGAGAGATCGTAGGGATTGACGATCAGCGCGTCCTTCATCTGGCGCGCCGCCCCTGCAAAGCGCGAAAGAACCAGCACGCCAGGATCGGATGGATCCTGCGCCGCAATGTATTCCTTGGCGACCAGATTCATGCCGTCGCGCATCGGCGTGACCAGCCCGACTTGGGCACGGCGATAGAAGCCGGCCAGGACATTGCGGGAATAGGCCTTCTTGACCACGCGGATCGGCGTCCAGTCGAATTCGCCCAGCGCTGCGTTGATCCGCCCGGCCGTCTCGTCCGATTGGCGATCGAGTTCCGCGTATTCGGGAACATCTGAGCGGGAGGGTGGCGCGATTTGCAGCATGCCGACACGGCCGCGCTGCTCGGGATTTTCCAGCAGGAAGCGCTCGAAGGCCTCCAAGCGCTGGACGATTCCCTTGGAGTAATCGAGGCGATCGACGCCGATGACCAGCTTGCGATCGCCAAAGGCCTCGGTCGCGCGCCGGATCGACACCGCGGTCGTGCGCGCAGAACTCGTCGCAAGCTTGCGAAAGCCTTCGACATCGATGCCGATCGGGAAAGATTTGACCTGGATCGAACGCCGACCGAGGCGGACCCCGTCGCCATCGACCTTTGCGCCGCAGAGATTGACCAGTCCGCTCACCACATTGCGCGCATCGATCTCGGTCTGCAGTCCAACGAGATCATAGGCGCCGACCGTCTTCATCAGGGTGATGCTCGAGGGCAGAGCGCCAAAAACCTCGGAGGGCGGCCAGGGGATGTGGTGGAAATATCCGATCCGGTTCTTCACCCCGAGCCGCCGAAGTTCCGCAGCCAAGGGGATCAGGTGGTAATCGTGAACCCAGATCAGGTCGTCCGGCCGCAACATCGCGACGAGCGCCTTGGCAAAGCGGCGATTGACGGCGAGATAGCCCGCATAGTCGGCCCGCGAAAACTCGGTAAGGCCGAGGCGGTAATGCATGTTCGGCCAAAGGGCCCGGTTCGAGAAACCTTCTCGCTGCGGTCGGGAATGGTGACGCGGTTGGAAACGATGACGAGACGCATGTCCGGGAAAACTCCGATCAGCCGGCTGCCCGAATTTCGACACCGGAAGCGGGAACAGAACGCGCCGGCGCACGTAATGTTTCAGAGGGGCTTCGGATGTCAGATGGCGAAGCCGCGTCAGGCTCGCGTTGAAATCATGATGACTGTGGCAAACTGAAAGCAGAATGTGGCAAGTTCACTAACATCCGCCCATAGCGCGAATGATGCAAGAACCCTCGCTCAGGCATTGGACAGCTCACCTGTCGTTCTTTCGCCCGTTTCGTCACGCAAACAGAACGAGATGATGGAACTGATCGAATCGGAATCTACCAACGAATCCCGCGACTTCACCAAGGTGGCGAAGCAGGTCGCTCTGTTTCTCGACTTTGACGGAACGCTGGTCGAAATTGCGCCGATGCCCGACGAGGTCAAACTCGACAGGCAGCTCGCGCCGGCGCTCGATACGCTGCGCTCTACGCTGGGCGGAGCGCTGGCGCTTGTCTCCGGGCGCCCTATCCCCGACCTCGACGGGTTTCTCGCCCCCTATTACTTCGACATCGCCGGCCTTCATGGCGCACAGATCCGCCTCGGCGGAACCATCCGCAGCCAGGCGGACGCTCCCGAAGCCCTGCGCGAGGCGCTGCGGGAGCTCATCCGTTTCGCCAACAGCCATGTCGGCATCCTCGTCGAGGACAAACGGATCTCGGCCGCCCTGCACTGGCGCCTGGCGCCGCAACTCCAGGATGAAGCCCTCGCGCTGGCCAGGAAGCTTGCCGCCGGGATGGGCCCCTCCGTGCGCTTGCAGGAAGGCAAATCGGTCGCCGAGCTGGTCCCAGCCGGGGCCAGCAAAGGCAACGCCATTTCCTGGCTGATGCGGGAAGCACCGTATAGCGGCCGGACACCGGTCTTCATCGGCGACGACATTACCGACGAGGCGGGCTTTGCCACGGTGAACGCGCTCGGCGGCCTGTCGATCCGCATCGGTGCGGGCGAAACCTGTGCCGGCCGACGCCTCGCCTCCCCGACTGCGCTCCGCACCATCCTGCTCGCCGCCGCAGAAAGCGGCAGCCTGACGACTGACGCTTTCTGCCAAGGCTGATCATGACCGTAGAAACCTCCACCACGGCGCGGCATTCCGCCTCGCTCGATCTCGGCGTGATCGGCAATTGCTCGATCGCCGCACTGATCGACCGGCGCGCCCATATCGTCTGGGGCTGCTTTCCCCGCTTCGACCGCGACCCGGTTTTCTGTTCGCTGATCGACAACAAGCCCGATGACGGCGACGCCATGCCCGAGAAGGGCGTGTTCGCGATCGAACTCGTCGGCATGACGCGATGCGAACAAAGCTATCTCGACAACACCGCGATCCTTTCCTCAGTCCTGTCCGACGACCAGGGCAACGCCATCGAGATTCTCGATTTCGCGCCTCGTTTCGTGCGCTACGAGCGTTCTTTCCGGCCGCCGCTGCTGGTGCGGCGCGTGCGCCGGCTTTCTGGCCGGCCGCGTATCCGGGTCGTGCTGAAGCCATGCCTCGGCCTCGGCGAATTGCCGGACGAGATTACGCGCGGCTCCAACCATGTCCGCTATGTTGGCGCCGACCAGACGATCCGGCTGACGACGGATGCGCCGATCTCCTATGTGATGGACAGCGTCCCTTTCGCGGTCGACCGGACCTTCTCCTTCTTCATCGGCTCGGACGAGGCATTGCGCGCCGAGATCGAGACGACCGCGCGCGAGTTCCTGGACAAGACGACGGATTACTGGCGCGACTGGGTGCGCTCCCTCTCCATCCCCTTCGAGTGGCAGCAGGARGTCATTCGCGCCTCGATCACGCTGAAGCTTTGCAGTTTCGAGGAGAGCGGCGCCATCGTCGCCGCGCTGACCACCTCGATTCCGGAAGCTCCCGGCACCCAGCGCAACTGGGACTACCGCTTCTGCTGGCTGCGCGACGCCTATTTCGTGGTGCATGCGCTCAATCGGCTGGGCACGACGCGGACGATGGAGGATTATCTCGGCTTCATCACCAATATCGTCGACACCTTCTCCGAGAGCGGAGCGGAGCATCTGCCGCCACTCTACCCGATCACGCGCGGCGGCGTGCTGACCGAATTCGAGGTGCCAAACCTGTCAGGCTATCGCGGGCACCAGCCCGTGCGCGTCGGCAACGGCGCCGCGACGCAGATCCAGAATGACGGCTACGGCGCCGTGGTGCTCGCGGCGACGCATTCCTTCTTCGACCGCCGCCTGATCCAGCCCGGCAAGGACGCGCTCTTCGGGCAGCTCGAACGAATGGGCGAGCTCGCCATCGCAGTCTTCGACAAGCCCGATGCCGGCCCGTGGGAGCTGCGCGAGAAGCAGGTCGTGCATTCCTTCTCCAGCGTGATGTGCTGGGCGGCCTGCGACCGGCTCGCACGCATCGCCGGCACGCTCGGTCGCACCGACCGCAAGGACTATTGGCGTGGTGAGGCCAAACGTCTGAAGGGCGTCATTACCGACCAGATCTGGAACCAGGAGAAGGGCACCTTCGTCTCGACCTTTGGCGGCAGCGATCTCGACGCGACCCTGTTGCTGATCGCGGAGCTCGGCTTCGTCACGGCGGAGGATCCGCGCTATATTGCGACCGTCGAAACCATCGGCCGCGAGCTCGGCCGCGGCGACCTCTTGCTGCGTTACGGCACGCAGGATGATTTCGGCTTCATGCATACCGGCTTCTTGATCTGCGCCTTCTGGTATGTCGACGCGCTGCATGCGATCGGCCGGCGCGACGAAGCCAAGGACCTGTTCTGCCGCATCCTGAAACGGCGCAACAGCTTTGGCCTGCTTTCGGAGGATGCCGATCTCGAAACCGGCGAGCTCTGGGGCAATTTTCCGCAGACCTATTCCATGGTCGGGCTCATCAATTCGGCGATGCGGCTCAGCCGAAATTGGGAAGAGGCGTTCTGAGGGCCCACTGAAACAGGGGGCCATTCCCGCCATCGACGCTCGCCCCGGGAGCGAGCATCGATGCAGTTTGCGTCGCCGCCCTGTCAGCAGCGATTCGGCCGACGGATGGTCGGCACGGGACCGCGCATCCGCGTCGGGGCAATGCGCCCGGACCTCACTCCATGCGCGCAGCCGTGCGCATCACGGCAAGCGCCAGCACCTGCGCCGCCGGCACGATGCTCTCGACTTCGAGGAATTCGTCGGGAGTGTGCGCCATTCCGCCGATCGGGCCGACAGAGCACAGCGTGGGGCAACCCTGCGCCGCAGTGAAGCCGGAATCCGCACAACCACCGGTGAACTCGGCGCTGACGCTGATCCCGAAGCTCGCGGCGGCATCACGATAGGTATCGTAGAGGGCAGCGGCCTCGGGGGTTTTCTCCAGCGGCACGAACTCGCCCTTGATGGTCAGTTTCGCACTCGAGCCTTCGACGATGGGGGTCTCGATGATGCCGCGGATCGCGCTGACCAGTTCATCGCGCTGCGCGGCCGTGACATAGCGCAGATCGATTTCGCACCAGGCTTGGGGAGCGACCGTATTGACGGTCTGGCCGCCGCCGATCAGCCCGACATTGACGGTGACGCCGCGCTCGAGATCGGTCAGCCCCTGAAGCTTCGGGATCTTGTGGCCGAGGTCGACAATGGCCGAGACGCCCTTCTCGTAATTTGCGCCGGAATGGGCGGCCTTGCCGACGAATTCGGCACGCATGAAGACGCCACCCTTGCGGCCGCTGGTGATCGACTGCTTGTGATCGCGCAGGAACTCGGTGCCAGGCGGCAGCCGGCTCGGCTCGGCATTGAAGACACAGCGCGATTCACGCGCCGCCGCCTCGATGATCGGGCGCGAAGAGGGGGAAGCGATCTCCTCGTCGCTCGTCGTCAGCATGGTGAGCGGAGCGGAAAGCCCACCGCATTCGGCAAAGGCGGCGGCGACGAAGGCCTCGATGACGAGACCAGCCTTCATGTCGGCGACACCGGGACCATAAGCCCGGCCGGCCTTGATGGTGAAGGGCCGGCGCGTCGGCTCGCCTTCCGGGAAGACGGTATCGCGATGTCCCAGCAACAGCACCGGGCGCTGGTCGTTGGCGGCCGGATTCGGCAGTCGCGCCTTGACGGCATCGCCATAACGAGCATCCGGGATGATCTCGACGCTGAGCCCGTTCGCTTCGTGGAACCGGGCGAGCACCTGCCCTGCCCTGTCGACGCCCGGCTTGTCATAGGAGCCGGAGTCGGTGTCGACCATCTCCCGCAGGAGCGCGACCATCGCGTCCTTGCGGCTGGCAAGCCACGCCGTCACCTTGGCTTCGTCCGGGGTCAACTCACTCATGGCCTGCGCTCTCTTGGTTCCGAATGGGACCGCGAAGCTAGAGCAGGACTGCGAAGTCTGGGAACGGGCATTTGCGCCGGACAGCCCTGCTTTTGCCGAGCAGACCTCTTCACGAGAATGCGCCCGCCGCATTGCGGCGAGCCTTAGCCGTCAGATCAGCGGATCGTATCGGGTCCGATGATCTGACCTTCTGTGCTTGCATCGGCTTCCCCGAAAGCTGCAATCCACCCTTGGGGCCGATTCCCAAACCGCCCGGTTACGCGCCTTGGGCCAGATGCGTGATGGCTGCAGCAACGCCACCGGCACCATGCGGGATATTCTGCGCCTGCAAGGCCATTTCGACGGCGCTCAGGCTGCCAAGCACCATCGGCGCATTGACATGGCCCATATGGGCAATGCGAAAGGCCTTGCCGGCGAGATCGCCGATCGCGAGCCCGAGCGTCACGCCGCAGACCGTCCGCGCATAATCGGTGATCGAACTCGGATCGCCCTGAACGAGGATTGTCGTGACCGAGGGCGCCCGCTGCGATGGTTCCTCGATATTGCAGGTCAGGACCTGGCCCTCGGCCCATCGCGACATGGCAGCATGGGTTGCCCCGGCAAGCAGGGCATGACGGCGCCAGACAGGCTCCAGTCCCTCCTCGAGGATCATGTCGAGCGCGGCGCGCAGGCCGAACATCAGATGCTCGGGCGGAGTGCCGAAATGCTTCATGTAGAGGAGCGGGCTCAGCCGTGAGGTCCAGTCCCAGTAGGCCGTCCGCATCGTCGCGTGCGGATGCGCATGCAGCGCCTTCCCGCTCGCCGCGACGAAGGCCAGCCCGGGCGGCGTCATCAGCCCCTTCTGCGACGCAGACATGGCAATGTCGACGCCCCAATCGTCCATCTCGAACCGCATGCAGCCGAGCGAGGCGACGCCATCGATCATGTACAAGGCCGGGTGGCCGGCGGCATCGATCGCCTTGCGCACGGCCTGCACGTCGTTGACGACGCCGGATGCCGTATCGATCTGCACCATGAGCACGGCCTTGATCTCATGGTTCGTGTCGCGCCGCAGGCGTTCCTCGACGGCCACCGGATCGACCGCTGCGCGCCATGACCCGGCGAGGACCTCGACATCTGCCCCCAGGAAACGGGCCATCTCGCCCCAGCCTACGGCAAAGCGCCCGCTCGCCAGCACGAGAACCTTGTCGCCGCGGGAGAGCACATTGGTCAGGGCCGCTTCCCAGCCGCCATGCCCGTTGGCGGCATAGATGAAGGTCTCGCCCTTGGTGCGGAAGATCTTCCGGAAATCGGTCAGGAGCGTCTCGGTCAGATCGAGGATCGGCTTGGAGCTGAGTTCCTCGGCCGGCCGCATCATCGCCTGCAGCACGCGATCGGGGATATTGGTCGGGCCGGGGATTGCGAGCAAAGCCCGGCCGTTGGCGACACTCATGAAAAACTCCTGCTGGCCTTGCTGCGCCGCATGTCCATGCCCGTTGCGGCCGGGGCTACGACGCATGATGTCCGGCACGATATCCGGAAAGGGGATGTGAGCTAGCGCTGCGCTTCCGTCGCCATCTTCACCGCGAGGCCGGCAAGCACCGTGCCCATCAGCCAGCGCTGCACCACCGCCCAGAACGGCCGTGTGCGAAGGAAGAGGGCAATGCTGCCGGCGGTAAAGATGATCAGCGCATTGACGCTGCCGCTGATCACGATCTGGATCGCGCCGAGCACCAGCGACTGCGTCAGGACATTACCCGCCGCGGGATCGATGAACTGCGGCAGCAGCGCGAGATAGAACATCGCGATCTTGGGATTGAGCAGGCTGGTCAGGAAGCCCATGGCAAAGAGCTTGCGCGGCCCGTCAGGCACCAGCTCGCGAACCTGGAAGGGCGAGCGCCCGCCCGGCCGCAGCGCCTGCCAGGCGAGGTACAGGAGATAGGCCGCGCCACCGAAGCGCAGCGCGTCATAGGCATAAGGCACGGCGAAGAGCAGCGCCGTGATGCCGAAAGTGGCGCAAAGCATGTAGATGACGAAGCCAAGCACGACGCCGATGAGCGAGATCAGCCCGGCAGCATGTCCCTGCGAGATCGAGCGCGAGATCAGGTAGATCATGTTCGGACCGGGCGTCAGCACCATGCCGAACGCGATCAGGGCGAAGGCAAGCAGGCTCGAGAGCTCGGGCATGGCGGGTCTCCGAAACAGCGCCGGCAACCTGCATCGAACCGGAACAATCGACAAGCCGCATGGAACAGTGGGCCGCCATGCCCGTTTCTCACGCCAACCGCCCGAATTTCTGCGGACAGACTGCGTCTCTCATGTTGCTCTTCAGTCGAATCCTCTACACCGCCATTGCGGGTTCCCTGCTCGCCGCCTCGGTGATGCTGATGGTGGTTGCGGTCTGGCGGACGTTCACCGGGTTCCGAACCGGCGACGGCGCACTTGAGACCATGCTCGACGGCATCGGCCTCGTGATCATTGCGGTCGCGGTCGCGGATGTCGGCAAATTCCTGTTCGAGGAAGAGGTGATCAGCGATCGCGAATTGCGGCGCCCGGCAGAAGCGCGCGGCTCGCTGACCAAATTCATGACGATCATCATCATTGCGCTCAGCCTGGAATCGCTGGTGCTGATCACCAAGGCGTCGCGGACCACGATGAGCGACGTCGTCTATCCCGGCCTGCTGGTCCTGCTCGCTGTGCTGGCGATGGTCGGGCTCGGCCTGTTCCAGAAGCTGAGCCAGAACACGACGGCAACCGTGCCTGAAGCGAAAGAAGACAGCGACAAGCCTGCCCCCGTGAAGACCCTGGCCCGGGCGAAACGGACCAAGCAGGCCTGAACCGGAGGGCCGTTCAGCGCGGTTCGTCGACGAGGAGGAGATCGGTATCCTCGGGTCTGGTGCCGGCCGCCGTCAGCATGGCGTGAACCTGCCCGCGATGATGCGTCTGGTGGTTGAACATGTGCATGAGCGCAAAGGCGCGCGGCTTGCCGAGTTCGCGGCCGGCGGCGCCCGAATACCAGATCAGGGTCCCGCGCAGCCAGTTGGCGTCGACGGTAGCAGCCCAGGCCAGGATCGCCTCGTCGCGCTCGGCACGCCGACGGCGGAACTCGGCCCAGTCATCGACATAGATCGGTGCATCGCGGCCGCTGATCGGCGGCTTGGGCGTCCCGATCAGCCGGTGGAGCCAGATTTCGTCGGCCCACAGGATATGGTTCAGCGTACCGTGGATCGACTTGAAGAAGGCGCCGCGATCCCGACGACGACCTTCCTCGTCAAGTGTGTCGGCCGCATCGCACAGGCTCTGGTTCTGCCAGGCGTTGTAGCGCGCCATGGTCTGAACATAAGCCGGATCGACCATGCGTGCCTCCTCAGATGATATTGGCCTCCGTCAGCGGCCGCCCCGCAACGATGCGCTCGTGACCGAGATCGGCAAGATCGAGCGTGCGATAGCCGCCATGCACAATCTGCTCGGCAATCCCCCGTCCCACAGCCGGGGACTGCTGCAGGCCGTGCCCCGAGAAACCATTGGCAAGATAGAGATTCGGCAGGCCGACGGCCGGGCCGAGGATGGCATTGCCGTCGAGTTCATTCATGTCATAGGGGCCGGCCCAGGCGCGACCGGGCTTGATCGCCTCGAAGGCGGGCACACGATGGGCGAGCGGCGCCCAGACATGCTCCTCAAAGAAGGACCAGTCGACATCCTCCACATCGGCATCGGTCTCGATCCATTCGCGATCGAGTTCGGCCGGCGGGGAGGCGCCGCAAATGAACATCTGCCCCTCGCTGCCGCGCTTGCCCTCGGGCCGGCAATAGGCACCGGAGGTATCGATCAGAAGCGGGCAGTTATCGACCTCGCCCTTGCAGGTGAAGCTGAAGACGTAGCGCTTCATCGACCTGACGGGAATCGCGATGCCGGCCGTTGCCGCCAGCCGCGCACCATGCGTGCCCGAGGCGTTGACGACCGCGCCACAGCCGATGCGGCTGCCATCGCCAAGCTCGACGCCGACGACGCGACCGCCTTCCACGATAAAGCGCGCCGCTTCGCCCTGGCGGTACTCGACACCGAGCGCGCGCGCCTTCTTGCGAAAGGCCTGGAGCAGCGCCCAACCGTCGAACCAGCCCTCCCCGCTGACCCCATAGGTGCCGCAGGCGAGATCCTCGACATTGAGCCAGCTAAATTTGCTGCGCAACATATCCGCAGCATAGAGCGCAATATCGGCGCCCTCGTCCTGCTGCAGTTTCTGGTTCGAGGCGAGGACCGGGGCTCCCTCGCCGCTCGCGACATAGAGGTAGCCGCCTTCATGCAGATCGATGGCCGGAACCTCGCCATCGACGGCGAGATGCGTCCCGATATTGCGCAAAAATTCGATGCCGTGGAGCGAGATACGGATGTTCACCGAACTCGAGAATTGCTGCCGGATCGAAGCCGCCGAGAGCGCCGAGGCGGAGTAGCGGTAGGTCGGATCCTTCTCCAGGACCACCACCTTGCCCTTGAAGCCTGGGTCCGCGGCGAGATGATAGGCGACGGAGGAACCGATGGCGGCCCCTCCACAGATCACGACATCGGCGGTCTCGGAAAAGGACGGCATGTCAGTCCTGCGCAGTTCGGGCCACGACGCTCTGTGGCCGGGGTTGGTGAATTTCACGCATGAATGACGTGACTGCGCCGGCTTGTCGAGTGCTCAGGCCGTGAGCCCGCATTCGCCGAGCAGCCAGTCGCGAAAGGCGATCACCGCCGGCAGCGCGGCCCGGGTCTCGGGATAGACCAGGTAATAGCCCTCCGTGCCGCTGACCGGCCGGTCGACCGGGACGACGAGCGCGCCCGACCGTAATTCCTCCTCGATCAGGAAGCGCGGCACGATCGCAAGACCCAACCCAGCCACGGCCGCCTGCGAGACCATGGCAAATTGCTCGAAGCGCGGCCCCATCAGCGCCCGCTCCGGCGGCAGCCCCTGTTTTTCCAGCCAGTTCGCCCAGGCCCGGGGTCGCGTCGCCTGCTGCAGCAACGGCGCGCGCAGCATATCCGCCGGCTCCTTCAAGCCCAGGCGCTCGACCAGCGAGGGCGCCGCCACGGGAACGACCTCCTCCCCCATCAAGCGATGCAGCACCGCGCCGGGCCAGACCGGATCGCCGAAATGCACGGCGGCATCGATCGGCTCGCGCCCGAAATCAAAGGGCACCAGCTTGGTCGTGAAGTTGATGGTGACGCCGGGATGGGCCTCGATGAAGCGCGGCAGACGCGGAATCAGCCAGCGTGTGCCGAAGGTCGGCAGGATACCGAGATGCAGCACGCCGGCCGCGCCGCGAAAGGCCATGGCCGAGACGGTCGCAGCCGCAAGGCGCGAGAGCCCATCGCGGATCTCGGTCGCATAGGCGCTCCCGGCCGGCGTCAGGCTGACGCGTTTCTTGACGCGCTGGAACAGACTGACGCCGAGCACCTGCTCGAGATGCGCGACCTGGCGGCTGATCGCCCCTTGCGTCAGGTTCAGTTCCTCGGCGGCGCGCGTGAAACTGCCATGGCGCGCAGCCGCCTCGAAGGCCGCGAGCGCCGACAGGGAGGGCACCGAAAGGCGTCCGGGAACGAGATCAAAGGTCATGAGCTATTCTCATCAACTCGTGAGAACATATCTGTTGCCGAGCGCGACCGGAAGAGGGCATTCTGCGCCCTTCCGGCGCGGCGGCTCTTTCCCGCGCCATTTGACATACTAGCAATCGACAGGTCGGAACCAGGACATGGCTTCATCTTTGCCGAAGGATGCGCTCGCGCTGCTCAAGCGTCTTGGCGTGCCGGACACCGTCTTCGCGTCCGCGGGCCTTGCCGCACGCTCCCCCATCACCGGCGAGACGGTGGCGACGCTGCGCGAGACGAGCGTTGCGGAGACGGAGGCGGCGATCGGCCGCGCGCAGTCCGCCTTCCTGGCCTGGCGCAAGGTCCCGGCCCCGCGCCGTGGTGAGTTCGTCCGCCTGCTCGGCGAGGAGCTGCGCAACGCCAAGACCGATCTCGGCCTGCTAGTGACGCTGGAAGCCGGCAAGGTCACCTCCGAGGGGCTCGGCGAAGTCCAGGAGATGATCGACATCTGCGATTTCGCGGTCGGTCTTTCGCGCCAGCTCTACGGCCTGACCATCGCCACCGAGCGCCCGAGCCACCGCATGATGGAGACCTGGCATCCGCTCGGCGTCTGCGGCGTGATCTCGGCCTTCAACTTCCCGGTCGCCGTCTGGTCCTGGAATGCGGCGCTTGCATTCGTCTGCGGCGACAGCGTCGTCTGGAAGCCCTCCGAGAAGACCCCGCTGACGGCGCTCGCCGTCCAGGCCATCGTCGAGCGCACCATGAAGCGCTTCGGCCCCGAGGCTCCGGTCGGCCTGTCGGAAGTCCTGATCGGCGGTCGCGAGATCGGCGACGCACTGGTGCAGGATCACCGCGTGCCGGTTCTTTCCGCCACCGGCTCGACCCGGATGGGCAAGGAAGTCGGCCAGAAGCTCGCCGCCCGCTTCGCCCGCGCCATTCTCGAACTCGGCGGCAACAATGCCGCGATCGTGGCGCCTTCCGCCGATCTCGATATCGCGCTGCGCGGCATCGCCTTTGCTGCGATGGGCACGGCCGGCCAGCGCTGCACCACGCTGCGCCGCCTGATCGTCCATGAGAGCGTCTATGACGCGCTGATCCCGCGCCTGATCAAGGTCTATGGCTCGGTCAAGATCGGCGATCCCCGCGAGGCCGGCGTGCTGGTCGGGCCGCTGATCGACGAGGCTGCCTATGAGGGCATGCAGAAGGCGCTCGGCGAAGCCAAGGCTGCCGGCGGCAAGGTCCAGGGCGGCGAGAAGGTCGATGTCGGCAGCGGTGGCTTCTATGTCCGCCCGGCGCTGGTCGAGATGCCCGAGCAGACCGGCCCGGTCGAGCGCGAGACCTTTGCGCCGATCCTCTATGTCATGAAGTACAAGACGCTGGACCAGGCGATCGCGCTGCAGAACGCGGTCGGTGCCGGTCTCTCCTCCTCCATCTTCACCCTCGACATGCGCGAGGCCGAGACCTTCGTTTCCGGCGAAGGCTCGGATTGCGGCATCGCCAACGTCAATATCGGCCCTTCGGGTGCCGAGATCGGCGGAGCCTTCGGCGGCGAGAAGGAGACCGGCGGCGGCCGCGAGGCCGGTTCGGACGCGTGGAAGGCCTATATGCGCCGCGCTACCAATACGCTGAACTACGGCACGACATTGCCGCTGGCGCAGGGCGTCAGCTTCGACGTCGACGCCTGAGCGAACGGGAGAGAAACCATGGCCGAAGCCGCACGCAGCCACTCCGCAAGCCACAAGCTCGCGGAATTCCAGTGGGACGATGCCTTCCTGCTCGACGACCAGCTCAACGAGGACGAGCGCCTGATCCGCGACACGGCCCGCCAATACGCGCAGGAGAAGCTGCTCCCGCGCGTCTCGGAGGCCTATCTCGAGGAGAAGACCGACCGCTCCATCTTCAATGAGATGGGCGAACTCGGCCTGCTCGGCGTGACGGTGCCGGAGGAATATGGCTGCGCCGGCGCCAACTACGTCTCCTATGGGCTGGTGGCCCGCGAGGTCGAGCGCGTCGATTCCGGCTATCGCTCGATGATGAGCGTGCAGTCCTCGCTCGTGATGTATCCGATCTACGCCTATGGCGACGAGAACCAGCGCAAGAAGTACCTGCCCAAGCTCGGCTCCGGCGAGTGGATCGGCTGCTTCGGCCTGACCGAGCCCGACGCCGGCTCCGACCCGGCCGGCATGAAGACCCGCGCCGAGAAGGTGGCCGACGGCTACAAGCTGACCGGCTCGAAGATGTGGATCTCGAATTCGCCGATCGCGGATGTGTTCGTGATCTGGGCGAAGTCGGCCGCGCATGACAACCAGATCCGCGGCTTCATCCTCGAGAAGGGCATGAAGGGCCTGAGCGCGCCGAAGATCGGCGGCAAGCTTAGCCTGCGCGCCTCGATCACGGGCGAGGTCGTCATGGACGGCGTCATCGTGCCGGAAGAGAACCTGCTGCCGAACGTCTCTGGATTGAAGGGGCCGTTCGGCTGCCTCAACCGCGCCCGCTACGGCATCTCCTGGGGCGTGATGGGCGCCGCCGAGGACTGCTTCCACCGCGCCCGCCAATACGGGCTCGACCGCAAGCAGTTCAACAAGCCTCTGGCCCAGACCCAGCTCTACCAGAAGAAGCTCGCCGACATGCTGACCGAGATCACGCTCGGCCTGCAGGGCTCGCTTCGCGTCGGCCGCCTGCTCGACGACGGCAGGATGGCGCCCGAGATGATCTCGCTGGTGAAGCGCAACAATTGCGGCAAGGCGCTCGACATCGCCCGCCAGGCCCGCGACATGCATGGCGGCAACGGCATCTCGATCGAGTTTCACGTCATGCGCCATGCCGCGAACCTGGAGACGGTCAACACCTATGAGGGCACGCATGACGTTCATGCACTGATCCTCGGGCGCGCCGTCACCGGGCTGCAGGCGTTCTTCTGAGCCGCGACCTCATGCCTGGGGCTTGCCCCAGGCATGTCTTTTGCCGCGCACCCTTCAAGGGATGGCTGGGCCAAACCCGGCCATGACGGCAGCCTCGAAGCCGGAATGACCTGATGACGACTCCTCCCCTTGCCGGCCTGCGCGTCCTCGAACTCGCGCGCATCCTTGCCGGCCCCTGGATCGGCCAGTTGCTGGCCGATCTCGGCGCCGATGTCGTCAAGGTCGAAAGCCCCGAAGGCGACGACACCCGCAACTGGGGTCCTCCCTTCGTCGARGGGACCGACGGCGGCACGCTCTCGGCGGCCTATTTCCACAGCGCCAACCGCGGCAAACGCTCGATCACGGCCGATTTCCGCACGGAGGAGGGCCGCGCCCTGGTGCGCAAGCTCGCCGGCCATGCCGATGTGGTGATCGAGAACTTCAAGGTCGGCGGGCTCGCCAAATACGGGCTCGACGCCACCTCGCTGCGCAAGCTTCATCCGAACCTGATCTATTGCTCGATCACCGGCTTCGGACAGGACGGTCCCTATGCCGAGCGCGCCGGGTACGACTTCCTGATCCAGGGCATGGCCGGCTCGATGTCGATCACCGGCCAGCCCGACGGCCAGCCGACCAAGGCCGGCTATGCCAAGACGGACATCTTCACCGGACTCTACGCGACCGTCGGCATCCTGGCGGCGCTGCGGCGACGCGATGCCACCGGCGAGGGCGCGACGCTCGACCTCGCCTTGATGGACACGCAGGTCGCCGTGCTCGGCAACCAGGCGCTGAACTACCTGGTCTCAGGAAAAGCCCCGGCCCGGCTCGGCAACGCCCATCCCAATATCGTGCCCTACGAAGTCTTCCCCGTCGCAGACGGGCACATCATCATCGCGACCGGCAATGACGGGCAATACCGCAGGCTTTGCGACGTGCTTGGCCGCTCCGATCTCGGCAGTCATGCCGATTATGCCGACAACAAGGGCCGGGTCGCCAACCGCGCAATCCTGATCCCGATGCTGGCCTCGCTGACCGCCCGCCGCCACAAGGCCGAACTTCTGGCTGCGCTGGAAGAAGCCGGCGTTCCGGCCGGCCCGATCAACACGATCGACGAGGTCTTTGCCGATCCGCAGGTGGTGGCCCGCGGCATCAAGGTCGACCTGCCTGCCGCGGCTGCGGCCAAGGGCGCGATCCCGACCGTCGCCTCGCCCATCGTCATCGACGGCGAACGGCAGGTCGCATCGCGGCCTAGCCCTCGGCTCGGCGAACATCAAGACGACATCCTGAACGACCCCGCCTGGGGAGGGCATACACATGGCTGAACGGACTGGCGGGCAGATCCTCGTCGACCAATTGCTGATTCATGGCGCGACCGACGCGTTCTGCGTGCCCGGCGAGAGCTATCTCGCCGTGCTCGACGCGCTGCATGACGCGAAGCTGAAGGTCACCATCTGCCGCGCCGAAGGCGGCGCCGCGATGATGGCCGAGGCTGCCGGCAAGCTCACAGGCAAGCCCGGCATCTGCTTCGTCACCCGCGGCCCCGGCGCGACCAATGCCTCGCCGGGCATTCATATCGCCGACCAGGACTCGACCCCGATGATCCTGTTCGTCGGCCAGATCGAGCGCGGCATGCGCGAGCGCGAGGCCTTCCAGGAACTCGATTACCGCGCCGTCTTCGGCACCATGACGAAATGGGCGACGGAGATCGACGACGCCGCCCGCATTCCCGAGATCATCAGCCGTGCGTTCCATGTCGCGACAGCCGGCCGCCCCGGCCCGGTGGTGATCGCGCTGCCCGAGGACGTGCTGACCGACCTCGCCGACGTCGCGGACGCAGAACCCTATCAGGTCACCGAGACGCATCCCTCGCTGCTGCAGACAATCGACCTGCAGAAGCGGCTCTGGGCCGCGAAATCGCCGATTGCCATCCTCGGCGGCTCACGCTGGAACCCGCAGGCGATCGAGCGTTTCCAGCGTTTTGCCGAGCGCTTCGACCTGCCGGTCGCGGTCTCCTTCCGCCGGCAGATGCTGTTCCCGGCCAACCATCCGAATTTTGCCGGCGATCTCGGCATCGGCCCCAATCCGAAGCTCCTGAAGCGCATCCAGGACAGCGATCTCGTGCTGCTGGTCGGCGGCCGCCTCTCCGAGATGCCGAGCCAGTCCTACACGCTGTTCGGCATCCCCAATCCGGGCCGGCCGCTGGTGCATGTCCATCCCGATCCGGAAGAACTCGGCCGCGTCTACCGGCCGAGCCTCGCGATCAATGCCTCGCCGACCGCCTTCTGCGCCGCCTTGGAGACCGTTCATCCGCCCCAGACGATCAACTGGGCGGGTGCGGCGGCCGAAGCGCATGATGCCTATCTCGCCTGGAGCGAGCAGCCCGCCCCGGTACCTGGCGCCTTCCATCCCGGCGAGGCCGTCACCTGGCTGCGTCGCTACCTCCCCGACGACGCGATCCTCTGCAACGGTGCCGGCAACTACGCCACCTGGGTGCATCGCTTCCATCGCTTCACCAAGTTTGCGACGCAGCTCGCGCCGACCTCCGGGTCTATGGGTTATGGCGTGCCGGCGGCAATCGGCGCCAAGCGGCTGTTTCCCGAGAGAACGGTGGTCGCCTTCGCCGGCGACGGCTGTTTCCTGATGAACGGCCAGGATTTCGCGACGGCCGTGCAGTACGAACTGCCGGTGATCGTCGTCGTCGTCGACAACGGCATGTACGGCACGATCCGCATGCATCAGGAGAAGCACTATCCTGGTCGCGTCTCGGCAACGACGCTGAAGAACCCGGATTTCGCGGCCTATGCCAAGGCTTTCGGCGGCCATGGCGAGCGCGTCGAGACCACGGCCGAGTTCGCTCCGGCCTTCGAGCGCGCGGTGGCCAGCGGCAAGCCGGCGATCATCCACTGCCTGCTCGATCCCGAAGCGATCACGCCGGCAAAGTCGCTCTCCACGATCCGCGAGGAAGCCTTCGCCGCTCAGCGCTGATCGCCGCGGAGCGCGACCCATCTGCGGCCGAACCACATGCGGCGCAGCAGACCGTCACGCCAGATCAGCACGTGAACCAGCGCCGCCGCGACATGAATCGCGGCGAGCGCGAGGAGAAGGTTGCCCGCCCAGGCATGCAGAGCCTGCATCAGCTCATAGGTCGCCTTGTCGGGCCCGATGAGATGCGGGACGGCAAGCCAGCCAAAATAGAGCGTCGGGATCTGCAGCGGCGCGGCCGACACCATGAGCAATCCCGTGACAGGCAGCGCGATCAGGCAGACATACAGGCCTGCATGGACCACGTCGCTGGCCCGCTGCAGCCATCGCCCAGCATTCGCCGGCGGCGGCACAGGGGCGACCATGCGCAGGACAAGCCGCAGCACGATCATGCCTGTGACCGTCAATCCCACCGACTTGTGCAGTTGGTAGAGTTCGAAACGCTCGACGAGGTTGCGGCTTTCATCGCGCATCGGCGACGCGATCAGGAACTGGGCAATGACCAGCAGCAATGTCAGCCAATGCAGCGCGACGAGGGCCGGGTGCCAGCGCATCGGCCGCCCCACCACCTCGCTCATCGCGCAAGCTGCCCCTTGATCACAAGCTCGACCGCGTCATCGACGACATTGACCTCCCGGCCGAGTTCGAATGCAGGGCGCAAAAAGGTGCCATTGGCCTGGAAGGGCAGCTTTTCGCCGCGCCTGGCCCTGTCGATGTCGCCATCGACGACAGCCATCACCGTAATGGGGCGGGTGATCGAACGGATGGTGAGCTGCCCGCGTATCTCGAGGCTGCGGTCGCCGATGCGGGTCACCGCAGCAGAGGTGAAGCTCGCGGTCGGATAGCGCCCCGTATCGAGCATGCTCTCGCCCTTGATGAAGCCATCCATGAGGGCAGAGCCGGCCTGGAGCGAACCCGTCTCGATCGTGACCCTGATGCGGCTGCGTTCAGGCCGATCGAAATCGAGCGCCAATGTCCCGTCATAATGCGTGAAATGGCCGGTCGCGACGACTGCCCCGAAGCGGCGGGTCACGAAGCTGATGTCGGTGACCCCGCGCTCGATCCGCCAGGTCGTTTGCGCCGCTGCAGGCTCGGCGACGACCAGGCCGGCAATCACGAGGGCGACATAACGGAGCATCCCGCCATTGTCGCGCCCATGATGGCCGGGCCGTGGCACCCAGCCCCGCACACGCAAAGGTGATGCCGCCCTAAAGCATCGGCCTGAAAAGTGGATTGCGACTTTCGGGAAAGCCGATGCAAACACAAAGGGTTAGATCACCGGACCGGATACGATGTCCGGTCCGATGATCTAGCCTGCCTGCGGCGTCGCTCGCCTGGCGGCGGCGCCATTGAAGGTCGAACGGATCGCCATGGCC
>NZ_JBFTZN010000108.1:0-17192 GCF_056406775.1 Allobosea sp. P1_A7 | reverse complement strand
TCGCGGGCAAGAGCAACCGCAGCGCGGTCAACGCGATGACGCTGCAGCCCTTCGTGAACTACAATTTCCACGGCGGCTGGTACCTGACCTCGTCCCCGATCATCACCGCCGACTGGGAGGCCGGCCATGGCGACCGCTGGACGGTGCCGGTCGGCGGCGGCTTCGGACGCGTCTTCAAGATCGGCCATCAGCCGGTCAACGCGCAGCTCGCAGCCTATTACAACGTCGCAAAGCCCAGCGGTGGCGCCGACTGGCAGCTCAGGGCCCAGCTCCAGTTCCTGTTCCCGAAATAGCTGCCGCCAGAAAGCCACGTCGCGCCTCCCGCCGCCGCCGGCTCGCGGCGGAGAAGTGAGTTCGCCCCGCGCTGCCGCGGGGCTCCGGATCGGACCCGCAACGGCGATGGGCCATGCGCAGAACCCGAACATTGCGATAATGCCTCTGTCATCCACGACCACGAAGCGATACCGGACAAGCGGCGTCTCATTCGAATGAATGTCCTCCGCCGCCGCAGTTCGGGTTATCCCCGCAAACCTCTCACACTCCACGCTCAGCCATGCCTCGCTACGCGCTCGCCATCTTCGATTTCGACGGAACGCTGGCCGATAGCTTTCCATGGTTCTGTTCGGTGCTGAACGAGACCGCCCGGCGATTTGGCTTTCGCGAGGTCCTGGAGCAGGAGAGGGACGATCTGCGTGCCCTCGGTAGCCGCGAGATTGTGGCCCATCTCGGTGTTCCCCTGTGGAAGATCCCCGCGATCGCCGCGCATATGCGCCAGCTCAATGCGCAGAGCCAGGGCGAGGTTCGCCTCTTCGACGGTGTCGAACAGGCGCTCGCAAACCTCGCCCGTCACGGCATCAGGATCGCCGTCGTCAGCTCCAATGCGGAGGAGACGATCCGGCGAACGCTGGGCCGGGCTGCGGAGCATGTCAGCGCCTTCGACTGCGGCGCCTCGCTCTGGGGAAAGAGCGCCAAGTTCAAGGCTGTTGCGAAGCGGCTGGGCGTCCCCCGGGAGCGCGCGATCGCGATCGGCGATGAGCTCCGCGACATCGAGGCCGCCCGCAAGGCCGGGATGGCCTGCGGGGCGGTGACCTTCGGCTACAACGCCCCTGCGGCGTTGCTCGCCCAATGGCCGGATCTGGTGTTCACGGATTTCGCCGATCTGCAGGCGCAGCTCACCAGCGCCTGAGGCTCATGCCTCCCGTGAGAGGCAGATCAATCCAGGCGATTCAAAGTCGCAGAATTCGCTAGCAACGCCTTGGTTTTGCGCCCAAAAATCGCCTGACGCGGAAGCGTCGCCGGCGCCTTTCGCCTGGAGCCGAGAGGGCGTGCGCGCCGAACCGGCACGCACGCTGCATCCGGTTCCTACGAGGCCGCAAGGCCAAGCGCGACCAGCCGGCTCAGGCGCTCGGAGAACGCCTTGGCATCGCTGGGGCGCTCGCCGTCGAGCACGCGGGCGCAATCGAGCAGGAGGTTTGCGACATCGCTGCGCACGGCCTCGTTCTGCACGCCGGCCAGTCCCTGGATCATCGCGTGCCGCGGATTGACCTCGAGGATCGGCTTGCTTGCGCGCTCGATGCGCCCGCCCGCGGTCAAGAGCCGCTCGAACTGGCGATCCGGCCCGTCTTCCGCCGCGACCAGGCAGACCGCGCTGTCGGTCAGCCGGTCGGAGGCCCTGACATCGGCGACCTCACCCGCGAGAACCTCCTTCATCGCCGCGAGCAAGGCCTGCACCGCCTCGCTCGTCTCGGCGGAGGGCGGCGTCGCATCGTCGAGCAGGGGGATCAGGCTGAGATCAGCTGCGCCCTGCGTCACCGACTTGAACGGCTTGCCCTCGAATTCCGGCGCTCCGGAGACCCAGAAGCTGTCAACGGGGTCGCTGAGCAGCAGCACCTCGATGCCGCGCGCCCTAAAACCTTCGAGCTGCGGGGAGTTCGCGATCCGGTCTGCGTCGTCGCCGGCGATGTAGTAGATCGCCGTCTGGTTCTCCCTGAGCGCTGCGACATAGTCCTTCAGGCTGCGTCGGCCGTCGCTTGCGGCTGTCGTCTTGAAGCGGGCGAGGCCGAGCAATTGGGCGCGACGCTCGAAATCCTCGTAGATCCCCTCCTTGATGACCGCGCCGAAATTCTCCCAGATCTTGGCGAAGCTATCGCCGTCCTGTTCGGCGAGCTTCGACAGCTCGGAGAGGACGCGGCTGGTCACGCCCTTCTTGATCGCGCTCAGCAGCGGGCTGTCCTGGATCATCTCGCGCGAGACGTTCAGCGGCAGATCGGCGGTGTCGACGATGCCGCGCACGAAGCGCAGATAGCGCGGCAGGAACTCCGCCTCGTCGGTGATGAAGACGCGCTTCACATAGAGCTTGATGCGGCCCTTGCGATCGGCGTCGAACAGGTCGAACGGACGCCCGCCCGGCACGAAGAGCAGCGCGGTGTATTCATGGCGGCCCTCGGCCCGGAAATGGACCGTCGTGGCGGGCTCGTCATATTGCGCGGCGACGCTGCGATAGAAATCCGTGTAGTCCTGCGCGCTGATCTCGTTCTTGGGCTTGGCCCACAGCGCCGCGCCGTCGGCCAGCGTGGTTGCCTCCGCGCCCGGCTTCTCGATCAGCGAGATCGGCACCGGCACATGGCCGGATTGTTCCCTGACGATGCGTTCCAGCGTCCAGCGCTCCGCATAGGATTTGGCATCCTCCATCAGATGCAGCGTCACGCGCGTACCGCGCAGAGGGGCATCATCCAGCCCAACGGGGGCGACGGTGAACTCGCCCTTGCCGTCCGACGACCAGAGCCAGGCCTCGTCGCTGCGGGCGCGGCGGCTGACGACCTCGACCTTGTCGGCGACCATGAAGGCTGAGTAGAAACCGACGCCAAACTGGCCGATGAGCTGTGCGCCTTCCTTGCCCTCGGCGGTCGCGATGCGCTCCATGAAGCCGCGCGTGCCGGAGCGGGCGATGGTGCCGAGCGCCTCGATCATCTCGTTGCGGCTCATGCCGATGCCGTTATCGGCAATGACGAGCGTGCCGGCCTCGGGATCGGCCGCGATCGTGATCGCGAGCTTGAGGTCGTCGCCGAGAAGCTCCGGCCGGGCGATGGCCTCGTAGCGCAGCTTCTCGCTGGCGTCGGCGGCGTTGGAAATCAGCTCCCGCAGGAAGACGTCCCGGTCCGAATAGACCGAGTGCACCATCATATGGAGCAGGCGGGAGACATCGGCTTCGAAGCTTCGGCTTTCGGCGGTCTGGGTTGTCATGGCTGCATGCTGTCTGGCTGGGGAACGCGGCCCATCAGATGGCTGGAATAGCCGGATCTTGCAAGACGGGGCAGGGGCCATCGACGTCAGGGGCGCCGGGCTCTCACTGACCCCTGGCCCGAAGTCGAGCCTGGCTCACGGGCAAGGACAGAGCTTCAGCAGCCGCCCGGGAGCGGCCGCTGAAGGTATTATTCGTCTGGATCAGACCAGATCGAAGCGATCGAGGTTCGTCACCTTGGTCCAGGCCGCAACGAAGTCCTTCACGAACTTCGCCTGCGCGTCCGAGCTGGCATAGACCTCCGCCAGCGCACGCAGCACCGAGTTCGACCCGAACACGAGATCGACGCGGGTGCCGGTCCATTTCGGCGCGCCGCTCTTGCGGTCGGTGCCCTCGAACACGTCCTTGGAGTCAGGCTTCGCCTTCCACTGCGTGCCCATGTCCAGCAGGTTGACGAAGAAGTCGTTCGTCAGCGCGCCGGGACGGTCGGTCAGGACGCCGTGGCTCGTGCCATCGACATTGATGTTGATCGCGCGCAGTCCACCGACCAGCACGGTCATCTCGGGTGCGGTCAGCGTCAGCAGCTGCGCCTTGTCGATCAGGGCCACCTCGGCCGGCACCTTGAGCGCCGCCTTCTGGTAGTTGCGGAAGCCGTCCGCCTGCGGCTCCATGACGTTGAAGGCATGGATGTCCGTCTGTCCCTGCGAGGCATCGGTGCGGCCCGGAGCGAACGGGACGGTGACATTCTGGCCGGCAGCCTTCGCCGCCTGCTCGACGCCAGCATTGCCCGCCAGCACGATCAGGTCGGCCAGCGAGACCTCCTTGCCGCCGGTCGCGGCCAGGTTGAACTCCGACTGGATGCCCTTGAGGACCTTGAGCACATTGGCGAGCTGCAGGGGCTGGTTGACCTCCCAGTCCTTCTGCGGCGCGAGGCGAACGCGCGCGCCGTTGGCGCCGCCGCGCTTGTCGCCGCCGCGGAAGGTGGAGGCCGAGGCCCAGGCGGTGCYGACGAGCTCGGAGACGCTCAGGCCCGAGGCCAGGACCTTGGCCTTCAGCGCAGCCGCATCCTCGTCATTGATCAGGGGATGCTCGACGGCCGGCACCGGATCCTGCCAGGTCAGCTCTTCCCGGGGCACTTCCGGTCCGAGATAGCGCGAACGCGGGCCGAGATCGCGATGGGTCAGCTTGAACCAGGCCCGGGCGAAGGCCTCCGCGAAGGCCTGCGGATTCTGCAGGAAGCGGCGCGATATCTTCTCGTAAGCGGGGTCCACGCGCAGCGACAGGTCGGTCGTCAGCATGGTCGGTTTGCGCTTCTTCGACGGATCATGGGCGTCGGGGATGACGTCCTCCGCGTCCTTCGCCTCCCATTGGATGGCGCCGCCGGGGCTGCGGGTCTGCACCCATTCGTATTTGAACAGGTTCTCGAAGAAGTGGTTGCTCCACTGCGCCGGCGTCTGCGTCCAGGTGACCTCGATGCCGCTGCCGACGGCATCCGCGCCAAAGCCGCTGCCATAATTGCTGGCCCAGCCCAGGCCCTGCGCCTCGAGGCCTGCGCCTTCGGGTTCCGGTCCCTTGTGGGATTCGGGCGCTGCGCCATGGGTCTTGCCGAAGGTATGGCCGCCGCCGATCAGCGCGACGGTCTCCTCGTCGTTCATCGCCATGCGGGCGAAGGTCTCACGGATGAAATGGGCCGCCGAGAGCGGGTCGCCATTGGCGCCGGGGCCTTCCGGGTTGACGTAGATCAGGCCCATTTCGGTGGCGCTGAGCGGAGCGTCGAACGCATCGAGCGGGCGATGCGTCAGCCAGGCGGTCTCGGCACCCCAGTTGACGTCGAGATCCGGCTCCCAGGTATCGGCGCGGCCGGCGGCGAAGCCGAAGGTGCGGAAGCCCATGGTCTCCAGCGCGACATTGCCGGTGAGGATCATCAGGTCGGCCCAGGAGATCCGCTGGCCGTATTTCTGCTTGATCGGCCAGAGCAGGCGGCGCGACTTGTCGATATTGACGTTGTCCGGCCAGCTGTTGAGCGGGGCGAAGCGCTGCTGGCCGCGGCCACCGCCGCCACGGCCGTCACTCAGGCGATAGGTGCCGGCGGCGTGCCAGGACATGCGGACGAATTGCGGGCCGTAATGGCCGAAATCGGCCGGCCACCAGTCCTGCGAGTCGGTCATCAGCTTGCGCAGATCGTTCTTCAGCTCTTCATAGTCGAGCTTGCTGAATTCCTGCCGGTAATCGAAGGCCTGGTCCAGCGGATCGGACTTGGACGAGTGCTGGTTCAGCAGGTCGACGCGCAGTTGGTTGGGCCACCAGTCGCGGCTCTGGGTGCCGCTGGTCCCGTGAGCGACCGGGCATTTCCCGGCTCCCCCCTCAGTCTTCGCATTCATGATTCTCTCCAATTCACGTTACGCTGATTGCGCGTTTCTCGATCACAGGCGGGTCGGTGCCGGGGCAGGCGATCCGCTTTCATGGCCTGCCTGGCAGGCCTGCCAGCCGGGCGGCTGGAAACAGGGACATCGACGGGTGCCGGCGGCTGGACTCGGCCAGGTCGGCCACGAGCGGAACGCCACCGGTCTTGATCATGCGGGGCGGTCTCGGCATTGCCTGCTCCTCATCGTCGCAAGGAGCCTCTTAGCAAAAGGGTTTCATTATATTAATTCCGATTTTCTGATTGCGTCGATAAGCTAAGATTATGACGAACCTGACACTGAAACAGCTGCGTTATTTCGAGGCGCTGGCCCGCCAGCGCCACTTCGGACGCGCGGCGGAGAGTTGCGCCATCTCCCAGCCGGCCCTGTCGATGCAGATCAAGGCCTTTGAGGAGGAACTCGGCGCCGAACTCTTCGAAAGGGACCGGCGCCAGGTCCGGCTGACGAGTTTCGGCGAAGAGATCGCGCTGCGCACCAAGGACATCCTGCGCTCGGTCGACGAGCTGGAGGACTATGCGCGCAGCTCGCGCGGCGGGCTCGTCGCCAGGCTGCGCATCGGTGTGATTCCCACGGTCGCGCCCTATCTGCTGCCCGGCCTGATCGCCGACCTGACCGGCCTCCATGACGGGCTGGACCTCCATGTCCGCGAGACGCTGACGCCGAAACTCGTGCAGGAGCTGAATGAAGGCCGGCTCGACATGGCGGTCGTGGCGCTGCCGGTTTCCGAGCCTTCGCTGACCGAGGCCGCGCTCTTCACGGAAAGCTTCGTCCTCGTCCGGTCACGCGAGGACGAGGGGAAGCCAGCCCCCAATCGCGAGGATCTCCACGAAATGCGGTTGCTGTTGCTGGAGGAGGGGCATTGCTTTCGCGAGCAGGCCCTCTCGTTCTGCAACAAGAACCCGCGCACCATGCACCCGCGCGACCTGCTGGATGCAAGCTCGCTCTCGACCCTGGTGCAGATGGTCGATGCCGGCATGGGCGTGACCCTGATTCCGGAGATGGCAGTCGCGGTCGAGACACGCTMGGCCTCGGTCTGCGTCACGCGCTTCAAGGACCCCCAGCCATCGCGCACGATCGGCATGGTCTGGCGCAAGACGAGCCCGCTCGCCAAGCAGTTTGCACAGATTGCCGAGGCCGTGCGCCTCTCGGCCGCAGCCCGCCGGGCCTAGGCGCGAGCAACCTCAAGCCCGAAAGCGCGCCGCGCCGTCGCCGCAAGGCGTGACGCATGCCAAACTTGAATCGACTTCCCAAAACGTTTTGGATCGGGTTATCCTGAACGTGAGGCGCCGATCGTCCAACCATTGAGATGCCGATGAGCTCGTTGCGCGCGCTGGCGCAAACGCTGGGATTGTCGATCACCACCGTCTCGCGGGCGCTCGACGGCTATGACGATGTTGCGCTCGCCACGCGAGACCGCGTGCGGGCAGCGGCGGAGGCGGCCGGTTACCGGCCCAATTCCGCAGCCCGGCGGTTGCGTCGCGGGCTGACCGAGATCGTCACGATGGTGCTTCCGGCCGGGCCGGGCCATTTCAACGAGCCGCTCTATCTAGAGCTGCTGGGCTCGATCGGCGAACGGCTGGCGGAGCAGGGCTATGATCTGACCTTGATCGCCGCGCTGCCCGGCCCCGACGAGCTCAAGACCTATCGCCGCCTTGTCGACGGCCGCCGCACCGACGCCATCATCGTCGTCCGCACCCGCCGCGAGGATGCTCGCCTGCGCTACCTCACAGATGCCGGCTTTCCCTTCGTCGCGATGGGGCGTAGCGATTTTCCAGAGCCCTATGCCTTTGTCGACGGGGATGGCGAGGCCGCGTTCCACGATGCCGTGCTGCGCCTGGCCGCCCTCGGCCACCGCCGGATCGGCCATCTTGCGGCGCCCTCGGCCTTCACCTTCGCGCATCTGCGCCGGAGCGGCTTCGCGCTGGCCCTTCGCCAGGCTGGCATTTTCGGCGCGATCATCGAGGGCAGCGCCGACGAGGCCGGCGGCTATCGTGCGGCGGGGCTGCTTCTGGCGCAGCCGGCGCAGCCCACCGCGCTGCTCTGCGCGACCGACAGCATGGCGCTGGGCGCGATGCGCGCCATCCGCGAGCGCGGTCTCGTCGTCGGGCGCGACATCGCGATCATCGGCCATGACAACATTCCCGCCTCCGCCTTCTCGGACCCCGCGCTCGCGACGATGGAGCTGCCGATCGCCGCGACCGGCCGCCGCCTCGCGGAGATGGCGCTGGCGCGCATCGGCGGAGCMGATCCCCGCGACCTGACCGAGATCAATTCGGTCGAGTTCATTGCACGCGCCTCGCTGGGGGAGGCGCGTCGCTGATCCGATCACGGAAACGGCCAGGCGCTCGCAACCGGCCCTTTTCCCCCGCAAACCAGAACAAGCGAGGCAGGGAGGACGATATGAAGACGCTCAACCATCTGGCATGCGCCGCCGTCGCGGCGGGGGCCATGCTTGTTGCACCCGTTGCGAAGGCGCAGGACCTCGTCTTCCTCTCGACGCAGCTGCGCCCGATCGACGAGGCGCAGAAGGTGCGCGAGGTCCTGCTCAAGGGCGCGCCGAAAACCACCTATGTGGTCGAGGAGCCGCCGCAATTTGCCGTGCGCATGAAAGCGGAACAGGCCGCAGGCAAGCGCACGATCAGCCTGATGGGCGCACTGCATGGCGAATTGCAGCCGCTCGTGCCGGCAGGCTCGCTCGACGCGGTCGACGATATCGCGGCGAAACTCGGCGCGAGCGGCATTCCAGCCGGACTGATGGAACTCGGCAAGCTCGGCACGCCCAATCAGCAATACATCCCCTGGATGCAGGCGACCTATGTCCTCGTCATCAAGAAGGCGGCGCTGCCCTTCCTGYCGGCTGGCGCCGATGTCAACGCGCTGACCTATGAGCAGCTCGCCGCCTGGGGCAAGGCGATCCAGGAGAAGACCGGCCAGCGCCGCATCGGCTTCCCGGCCGGGCCGAAGGGCCTGTTCGCCCGCTTCGTGCAGGGCAATCTCGTGCCCTCCTATACCGGCTCGATGGTGACCGAGTTCCGCTCGGCCGCGGCCGAGAAGGGCTGGGCCGATTTCAAGGCGCTCTGGGCGACGGTGAACCCCAACGCCAACAACTATAATTTCATGCAGGAGCCGCTGATGGCCGGCGAGATCTGGATCGCCTGGGACCATATCGCCCGCGTCAAGGACGCCCTGACTGCCGAGCCTGACCAGTATCTCGTCGTGGCGCCTCCAGCCGGCGCCAAGGGGCGCGCCTATATGCCCGTCATTGCCGGGCTCTCCATCGCCAAGGATGCGCCGAACCGGGCCCAGGCCGCAGCCGTGATCGAGCATCTGTTGAAGCCTGCGACACAGCTTGCCGCGGCGCAGGAGGTCGGCTTCTTCCCGGTCGTGGATGCGCCCCTGCCGCCCGACTTGCCGGCCGGCGTCAAGCTGCTCGCCGACGGCGTGGCGAAGACGCAGGGCGCGAAGGACGCGATCGTCGCCCTCCTGCCGATCGGCCTCGGCGACAAGGGCGGCGAGTTCAACAAGGTCTATTTCGACACGTTCCAGCGCATCGTGCTGCGCAACGAGCCGATCCGCGCGGTTCTCGACGCCCAGGCCGAGATCCTGCGCAGCCTGATGGTCCAGACCGCTGCGCCCTGCTGGGCGCCCGACAAGCCGAGCCAGGGCGCCTGCCCGGTCACCTGAGCTCAGGACGAGCTGCGCTCCGGTCCCCGACCGAAGCGCAGCCTCCGGGAGCGCCTTGCAGAGGCCTTCGACCATGCTCCAGCCGCGCTGGCTGCCCTATCTGCTGATCGCGCCCTCGGTCGCCTTTCTTGCAGCCTTCTTCCTGGTACCGCTCGGCCAGACCATCCTGCTCTCCTTCGATGGCGGGCAGGGGTTTTCGCTCGCCAACTATGCCCGCATGCCGGGGGACCTCAATTTTCCGACCGCGCTGCGCAACACCTTCGCCCTCGTCGCGGTGGTGATCCCGCTGCAGGTGGCGCTCGCGCTCGTCATGGGGCTGATGCTGCAGAGGATGACGCGCGGGCGCGAGCTCGTGCTCTGGATCTGGACGATCCCGCTCGGCGTCTCGGATCTTGCAGCCGGCCTTGTCTGGCTCGCGATCCTGCAGGATTCCGGCTATCTCAACACACTGCTGTTCCAGATCGGCGTGATCAGCGGCCCGACCGCCTATCTCAACAGCGAGACGCCGGTCGCGCTGTTCTTCGCCGTCGTCCTGGCCGAAATCTGGCGTGCGACCGCGATCGTCCTGATCATTCTCGTCGCCGGCATCCAGCTCATCCCGAAGGAATTCGGCGAGGCCGCCGACATCTTCGGCGCCACCCCCTGGACCAAGTTCCGCAAGATCACCCTGCCGCTGCTGAAGCCCAGCCTGCAATCGGCGCTGATCCTGCGCACGGTCCTGGCCTTCGAGGTCTTTGCGGTGGTCTATGCGCTCGGCGGGCGCAATTTCCCGATCATCGTCGGCGAAGCCTATACCTGGCAGAACGAGAACCAGAATTACGGCGTCGCGGCCGCCTATGCCGTGCTCGTGATGGTGATCTCGCTCGCGGCGACGATCATCTATTTGAAGGCGCTGCGCGTCGATCCGGAGACGCAAGCATGAGCGCGCCCCGCAAATGGCTTTATGTCACGGGCGTGCTGGCGCTCTGCGCCTGGGTGCTGGTGCCGATCTACCTGATCGGGCTCGGCGCCATGGGCGGGCGGCTTGCCGTGTTCAAATGGCCGAAATCCTTCGCCCCCGGCGAGGCCGGCTTCGCGGCGCTCGCCACCTTCCTCAGGATCGAAGGCGTCTGGAACGCGGCCCTGAATTCGCTGATCGCCGCATCGCTGACCATGCTGTTCTCGATCCTGCTCGGCGCACCCGCGGGCTATGCCCTGGCGCGCTTCGCCTTCCGGGGACAGAGCCCCTTTCGCCTGCTGGTGCTGCTGACGCGCGCCTTTCCGCTGGCGATCCTTGCCCTGCCGCTGACCGTCATCTTCATCCGGGTCGGGCTCTACGACACGCCCTTCGGCGTCTCGCTGATCCACACGGCGCTGGCGCTGCCCTTCGCCGCGCTCGTGACTTCGTCGCTCTTCATGGGCATTCCCCGCGAATACGAGGAGGCGGCCTGGGTCTTCGGCTGTACGCGCTGGCAGGCCTTCCGCAAGGTGGTGCTGCCGCTGGCGCTGCCCGGCATCGCAGCTGCGGCGATCTTCGCCTTCGTCATCTCCTGGAACGAGGTTTTTGCCGCCTCGGTTCTGACCGTGCGCGAGCGCACGCTCACCGCCTATCTGCTGACGGTCCTCTCCGAGTCGCCGCTGCATTACCGCTTCGCCGGCGGCTTCATTCTCATCATTCCCTCGGTGCTCTTCATCTTCGCGGTCAGGAAATACCTGTTCGCGATGTGGGGCGTCTCGAGCAAATAGGGAGGAGACCGTTGGCCGGGATCCTGATCGATAAGGTCGCCAAGCAGTTCGGCAATGCGGTTGCCCTGCAGGAGATTTCGCTCACCGTCGAGGATGGCGAATTCGTCGCGCTGCTCGGCCCCTCCGGCTGCGGCAAGACCACGCTGCTGCGCATCATCGCCGGGCTGGAGGTGCAGAGCGCCGGCAAGGTCATGATCGGCGAACGCGACGTCTCCTCTCTGAAGCCGGCCCAGCGCGGCCTTGCCATGGTGTTCCAGAACTATGCCGTCTTCCCGCATATGACGGTGTTCGAGAATGTCGCCTTCGGTCTGCGCATGAAGGGCGCCGACCAGGCGCGTGTCGAGGCGAAGGTGCGCAAGGCGGCCGAGCTGCTGCATATCGAGCAGTATCTGGAGCGCTTTCCGGCCAAGCTCTCGGGCGGCCAGCGCCAGCGCGTCGCGGTGGCGCGTGCGCTCGCGGTCGAGCCGGCCGTGCTCCTGATGGACGAGCCGCTCTCCAATCTCGACGCGCTGCTCAGGCTGGAGATGCGGGCGGAGCTGCGCAGCGTCCTGCGCGAGGCCGGAACGACCACGATCTACGTCACGCATGACCAGACCGAGGCCATGGGCCTGGCCGATCGGATCGCGGTGATGCATGGCGGCCATATCGTGCAGATCGGCACGCCGACCGAGGTCTATTCGCGGCCCGCGACCCGCTTCGTCGGTGGCTTCGTCGGCTCGCCGCCGATGAATTTCGTCAACACGGTCGCGACCTCCGGCCAGGCCCGGCTCGGCGGGCTGACATTGGCATCGCCGGCCGACGGGCCGATCGTCCTCGGCTTCCGCGGCGAGGATGCGAAGCTGACCGAGACCGCCGGCGGCGTGCCCTTCACCGTGCGGGTCGCGGAGCCGATGGGTTCGCATCTCCTGCTCACCGGCAGGATCGGCGATGATCTTGCCCGTGTCGTCGCGCCGCCTGCTGCCCGGATCGCAGCGGGCGAAACGCTCGGCCTGGCGCTCGACCCTACCCGCATTGTCTGGATCGACCCGGAAACGGGCCGCACTCATCCCGGAGCCTGAGCCATGCTGTCGACCACACCTCCTTCGGACCGCGATGAGGCCGCGCGCGCCGTGCTGCGCCGCAATGACCGTGGCGGGTTCACCGTCCCCAATGGCCGCGTCTACCCGTTCCAGTGGAACTGGGATTCGGCCTTCGTCGCGCTCGGCTTCGCCACCTTCGATCTCGACCGCGCCTGGCGCGAGCTGGAAACCCTGTTCGAGGGTCAGTGGGACGATGGCATGGTGCCGCATATCGTGTTCCGCGCCCCGGCAGACGGCTACTATCCCGGCCCCGAGGCCTGGGGCATCCAGCGCCAGCCGCTGACGTCGGGAATCTCGCAACCCCCCGTCGCGGCGACTGCGGCGCGGGTGCTGCACGGGCTGTCCGGCCGCGATGCCTCGCGGATCCGGGCTCTCGTCCCCAAACTCTTCGCCTCGCATCGCTGGTGGCACGAGACCCGCGACCCGGACGGCACCGGGCTCGTCACCATGGTCCACCCCTGGGAATCGGGGCGGGACAATTCGCCGGACTGGGACGAGCCGCTCGCCAATGTCGTGCCGCAGGTCGATGTCGCGCATCTGCGCAAGGATCTCGGCCATGTCGATGCGGCCCACCGCCCGACGCATGATTTCTACAACCGGGTCATGACCCTGGTCGAGGAAGCCAAGACCCTGCGCTGGGACGGGGTGGCCGTCGCGCGCGGGCTCTCCTTCCGGGTCTGCGATCTCGGCATCCAGTCGATCCTGCTGCGCGCCGATCGCGATCTTCTGAAGCTGGCGGAAGAGCTGGGCTTCACCACCGAGGCGGCTGCCCTGCAAGGCTGGATCGCACGCAGCGAGACGGCGATGTCGCGGCTCAAGGGGCCCGACGGGTTGTATCGGTCGCTCGACCTGCGCAGCGGGCGTCTGAGCGAGGCCGTCACCTGCGCCGCCTATCTCCCGCTCTACGCGCGCATGGCGAGCCAGGAGGATGCGCTCGCGCTCAAGCGCCATCTCGCGGCAAGCCGGGCCGCAGCCGGCTTCTCCGTCGCCAGCAGCGATCCGCGCGATCGGCGTTTCGATGCGACGCGCTATTGGCGCGGCCCGGTCTGGCTGATGATGAACCGGATGATCGCCGACGGCTTTTCTGCCTATTGCCTGACCGAGGAGGCCGGCCTGCTCCGGCGCGACAGCGGCGATCTCGTCCGGCAGAACGGGTTCTGGGAGTATTTCGACCCGCGCGACGGCACAGGATGCGGCGGCCCGGACTTCTCCTGGACCGCTGCCATGTGGCTCAGCTGGGCCGGATCGCAGGACGATCGTCAGGCCTTGACCGCGCTCTGAGCCGGGCCCGGGCGTGAGCCCTTTCGATGCGTGCAAACGCAAAATGCTGGACTATCTGATCGGATACGAGTTCCGGTCGGATGATCCAGCATGGCTGAGCCCCCAGGGAGGGGGCGGGGCGGCCGTCAGGCCGCTTTCTTCGTCTTCTTCTCTGCGTCGAACGGGATCTCGATATCGACGGCGAGCGTCGAGACCTTGGCGCCGCGCTCCATCTTGACGCTGACCCGGTCGTCATCGATCTGCATATGCTTCGAGATCGCACGCAGGATTTCGTCGCGCAGCTTGGTGACGAGGTCGGAATCCCCGACCGAGGCGCGCTCATGGGCGAGCAGCACCTGCAGGCGCTCGCGGGCGGCGGGGGCCGACGACTGGGAGCGGGTGAAAATACGAAGGAAGTTCATGCCGCTTTCCTTCCGAAAATCTTGCCGAAGAAGCCCTTCTTTTCACCAGGAATAGTTACCGGCAGGTTTTCGCCCTTGAGGCGGCGCGCAGCCTCGAAATAGGCGATCGCCGGCGCGCTGCGGCCATCGGCCAGGGTGACCGGCGAGCCGACATTGGAGGCGCGCAGCACGTCCATGCTTTCGGGGATGATGCCGAGCAGCGGGATCGACAGGATTTCGAGGACGTCGTCGACCTTCAGCATGTCGCCGCGCTCGGCCCGGATCGGGTCGTAGCGGGTCAGCAGCAGGTGTTTCTCCATCCGCTCGCCTTGCTCGGCCTTGAGCGTCTTGGAATCGAGCAGCCCGATGATCCGGTCGGAATCGCGCACCGAGGAGACTTCCGGATTGGTCACCACGATCGCGACATCGGCATGGCGCATGGCGAGCGTCGCGCCGCGCTCGATGCCGGCCGGGCTGTCGCAGAWGACCCAGTCGAAGGCCGATTTCAGGGCGGCAATCACCTTCTCGACGCCTTCAGGCGTGAGATTGTCCTTGTCGCGGGTCTGCGAGGCCGGCAGCAGGTAGAGCGACTCCAGCCGCTTGTCGCGGATCAGCGCCTGCGTCAGCTTCGCTTCGCCCTGGATGACGTTGACGATGTCATAGACCACGCGTCGTTCCGCACCCATGACGRGGTCGAGATTGCGCAGCCCGACGTCGAAATCGACGACCACGACCTTGTCGCCATTATGCGCAAGCGCTGCCCCCAATGCGGCGGACGATGTCGTCTTGCCGACGCCGCCCTTGCCCGATGTGACTACGATGACCTTGCCCATTGCACTCTCCCGCTTTCTGTGGATACGCCGTCGTTTCAGGCGAGTGATCCAACTTTGAATGTTTCGCCTTCGAGCCAGATCTGGACGGCCTTGCCCCGCATGTCGGGTCCGAGGTCCTCGGCCGTCTTGTAGAAACCGTCGATCGCGAGAAGCTCCGCCTCGAGCTTGCGGCAGAAGATGCGCGCAGAGGCATTGCCCATCGCGCCGGCGATCGCCCGGCCCCTGAGCGTGCCGTAGACATGGATCGAGCCGCCGGCGACGATCTCGGCGCCCGATGCGACCGAGCCGATGACGGTGACGTCGCCTTCGGTGAAGATCAGCGACTGCCCCGAGCGCACCGGCTCGGTCACGATGATCGACGGCGTCGCCTTGACCGGCTGCGGGGCAGGGGCGGGAGGCTGCACGCCCTCGGCGACCTCGGCCTGCGGCGCCTGTTCGGCGGTCGGGGCTTCGATATCCGAGGCCGCGCGCCCGCCCGACATCGCCGGCGGCAGGTCGGCGCCGAGCAGCGAGGGTGGTGCGCCCTCGATGCCCATGATCCGCACATTGCGCTTGCCGAGCTGGCCGACGAGGTCGCGCAGCTGCGGCCGGTCGATATTCAGGCCCTCGACATCGACCACCACCGGCCGCCGCAGGAAAAATCCGGCAGACAGACCAGCCAGTTCGTCGAGCCGCGTCAGCCAATCCTCGAAGGGAAGCTCCGGGGTCAGCGTGAGAGCAAGATAGGAGCGCCCCTTGAGGCGGATCGGCCTAGGTTGAGTTAACACGTCAGTCATCTTGGTAAATTTTCAGTTGCCATGATCTAGGAATGGAATGGTTAACGAGTCGTAAAAATCCGGCCCTTCACCTACCGGAATGCAACCCTCGGAAATGTGCTGAAAGGCAGGAAACGCTTTTTCTGCCAATCGGTTGAATGCGGGGGATGATGTGTGTGGAGAGCTGTGTGGCTCCCGAGGGCCTGCGTGACCGGCGGCCTCGCGCGGGGGCCGTTCCACAGCGCTGCTGGCAGCGGTCCCGCCGCCCGCAGCACACGCGTTTGCGCCTCGGCTACTCGGTCGCTCCTGAGACGCCAGCGCGTTGCAGCGTATTGTCTCAGGTAGCTCCAGTGCTCGCCATGCGGGACGGGGCGGACAGGGACTCGCTGATTCCGTCGATCCGGAGCGGTGAGTCCTGCGCGGACGATTCGATCAGCCAGGGAATCGGTGCAGGTGGGAGGCTGTTCAAGCGAGGGGCTCCGACATCGCCCAGCTTCGCAGCCTGGCCTGTTGCGTCGGCTATGTCGCAGCGCTGGGCCATTGGCGCCCGGCGGGGATGCGCGGCGCCCCGCCGCGAATGATAAAAGCGGCGCCGTAGGAGAGCCCACGACGCCGCTTTCAGAGGCTGTCCGCGACGCAATCCAAGGAGCTTGCGGCGTCCCCTGGAAAGCTCTGGATCAGCGCACGGGCGGTGCAAACTGGATGCCACCCTTGGACCAGAGATTGTTCAACCCGCGCGGCAGGCCGATGCGGCTGCCGGTGCCGAGATTGCGCTCGTAGCTTTCGCCGTAATTGCCGACATGCCGGATGATCCGGGCGATCCAGTCGGGCGTCAGGCCGAGCCCCACGCCAAATTTGCCTTCGACGCCGAGCAGTCGGCGGATCTCCGGATTCTCGGATTTCAGCATCTCGGCGAGATTCGCCTGGGTGACACCGAGCTCCTCGGCATTGATCAGCGCAAAGACCGTCCAGCGCACGATGTCGAACCATTCGTCGTCGCCCTGGCGGACATAGGGGCCGATCGGCTCCTTCGAGATCACGTCCGGCAGCAGGACATGCTCGGCCGGGTCCGACATCTTCAGGCGATAGGAGACGAGCTGCGAGATATCAGTTGAGATTGCGTCGCAGCGACCGCTCTCATAGGCCTTCACCGTCTCATCGATGCCCTGGAAGGCGACGACCTCGTATTTCATCTTGTTGACGCGGAAATAGTCCGCGAGATTCAGCTCATTGGTCGTGCCCTGCACAGTGCAGATCGAGGCCCCATCCAGCTCCTTCACCGACTTGATCCCGGCCTTGGCGCGCACCTGGAAGCCCTGGCCGTCATAATAGTTCACGGCGGTGAAGTTCAGGCCCTGGCCGGCGTCGCGGCTCAGCGTCCAGGTCGTGGTGCGCGGCAGCACGTCGATCTCGCCGCTCTGCAACGCGGTCAGGCGGTCCTTGCTGGCCAGCGGAACGAACTTGATCTTCGAAGGGTCGTCGAAGATCGCGGCTGCGAGCGCCCGGCAGATATCGACATCGAGCCCGCTCCAGCTGCCCTGCGCATCGGCCATGCTGAACCCGGCAATGCCGGTGCTCGTGCCGCAGATCAACTGCCCGCGTTGCTTGATGCGGTCGAGCGTGCCCTCGGCACGGGCGGCGGTGCCGGCGAGCAACAGGCCTGCCAGCGCTGACAGAACGATTCTTCCGGAATGGGCCATGGTCATTATCCCTGATGATCGATGGAACTCGCGCATCGGCCCGAAAAGTGGATTGCGGTTTTCGGGGCAAAGCCGATGCAAACACAAAAGG
>NZ_JBFTZN010000107.1:0-28113 GCF_056406775.1 Allobosea sp. P1_A7 | reverse complement strand
CTCTACGCCATCGGCAGCAACGAGAACGCCGCCCGCCTGACCGGCGTGCCGGTCCGGCGGATCAAGCTGCAGGCCTATATCGTCTCAGGCCTGACCGCCGCCCTGAGCTCCGTTCTCATCGTCGGCTGGCAAGGCTCGGCCATCAATGCGCTCGGTCAGGGCTACGAATTGCGGGTGATCGCGTCGACCGTGATCGGCGGTGCCGATCTGATGGGTGGCCAGGGCGGAGCCTACGGCGCCGTGATCGGGGCCGCGCTGATCGAGGTGATCCGCAATTCCCTGCTCATGGCCGGGGTCGATTCCAACTGGCAGGGCGCCTTCGTCGGCCTGTTCATCGTATTGGCGGTTCTGCTGCAGCGGATCCGCGGCAAGGGTTCGGCATGAGGAAGACCGGACGACAATAACCACCAGGAGGAGAGGCTCATGAAAACGCTGACTTTAGGTGTCGCCGCGCTCGCACTGCTCGCCGTTGGAGGAGAAGCCCAGTCTCAGGGCAAGAAATACGTCTTCGCCCTGGTGCCCAAGAACATGAACAATCCCTTCTTCGATCAAGCCCGCGACGGCTGCAAGAAGGCCGAGAAGGAACTCAACGGCGCGATCGAGTGCCYTTATATCGGGCCTGGCGAACATGGCGGCGGCGATGAACAGGTCCAGGTCATCAACGATCTCATTGCCAAGAAGGTCGATGGCATCGCCGTCTCGCCGTCGAATGCCGCCGCGATGGGCAAGGCGCTCGAGGGCGCCAAAAAAGCGGGAATTCCGGTTCTGACCTGGGATTCCGACCTGCTTGCGAAGGACAAGGGCCTGCGCAGCGCCTATGTCGGCACCTATAACTACGACATCGGCGTCAATCTCGCGAAGCTCGTCCAGCAGATCAAGCCGAAGGGCGGCACGATCTGCATCCAGTCGGGTGGTGCGGCGGCTGCAAACCATAACGAGCGCATGCAAGGGATCCGCGATACGCTTGCCGGCGCGAAATCGGCCTCCGCGCCTGGTGCCAAGCTCACCGGCCAGCATGGCTGGACCGAGGCCGCGGGTTGCCCGCTCTACACCAACGACGACTTCCCGCTCTCGGTGCAGCAGATGGAAGATACGCTCGGCAAGAACCCCAAGCTCGATGCCTTCGTGCCAACCGGCGGCTTCCCGCAATTCATCCCGCAAGCGTATCGCAAGGTCGCCGAGAAGTATAAGGCCCGGATCGATGACGGCTCGCTTGCGCTGGTCGTCGCAGATACGCTGCCCGTCCAGATGGATCTTCTGAAGGCAGGCCTGTCCAAGGGGCAAGTCGGTCAGCGCCCCTTCGAGATGGGCTACAAGACCATGTTCTTCCTGAAGGAGATGAAGGACGGCAAGCCCGCCCCGAAGGATCCGACCTATACCGGCCTCGATGTCTGCACGCCGCAGAATGCCGCGACCTGCGTCGGCGCCGGGAGCTAAAGCACCGGCCCGAAAACTGGATTGCGGGTTTCGGGAAAGCCGATGCAATCACAGATGGTTAGTTCATCGGACCGGATACGATATCCGGCCCGATGATCTGGAGCCGGATGAAACCAGCCAGGGTGGGATGTCATCCCGCTCTGCCGCTGACTTCGCCCGGGCTCGCAGTCAGCCGCGATACCGAGCCAGGCAGGCGCCCCAGAACAGGCTCGAAAAGTACCATGTTGGCGGCCCGAACCCGGCAGCCTCCAGCAAGGCAGCGACCTCGTTCTCCGAGGCAGGCGGATCGGCGCCCTGCAATATCTTGGCGCGCTTCGCCTCGACTTCGTCGGGCCTGGCACCGTGCATGCGCCAGCGCTCGGCCCAGGCCGCCAGCAGCAGAGGTTCGGCAGCGTAGGCAAACCGATTGCCGGCAAGAATGAGAGGAGCGCCGGGTTTCAGCCGTGACGCAATGGCGTCAAGAAGGTCGCYCTTGGCCTTTCTTCCCTGGAGATGATGCAGCACGCCGATCAAGGTCGCGGCGTYGAAATCGCGCCGGGCGGGAAGCTCTTCGACATAGCCGATCGCGATCTCCGTCCGCTCGAAGAATCCGAGCTCCTGCAACCGCCCCGCCGTAACATCCATCATCTGCGCGGACGGGTCGACGGCAACAAATCTCCAGTCCGGTTCAAGAGATGCAGCGCTGACAATCTCCTGTCCGCCGCCGCCAGCCCCAACGGCGAGCACACGAGCTGCGCTGCCCGGACCGAGCGTCGCCGCCAGCATGCAGGCCGAAAGCTCATGGCACGCGTCGTAACCTGCCAGCGCAATGCGGCTCTGGACGAGGTACTCAGCGGCGCGGTCGGCGTCGAATTTTGCGACAGAGATGGACGTGGTTTCAGCCGAGGCCATGGCTACCTAGCGGAGCTTTTCGAATGCAGGCGCGCTGTGGGGGGCGACCCGATGCGCGAGCCTTCAATCGCTCATTCAGTCCGCCACGGCAAGATTTCGACAGCCAGGGGCGGGGCGCTTTTGTGCATGGCGCGTCGGCCCGAGAGCGGACGCCGGTAAGGCCCGAGACGGGTGGGGAGCGGACCTAAAGAGCCCCGCGTTTTCGCCCACGTTGCTCGATGAGGCTTTGTGATGTCAGCAGCGCTGCATGGTCGAGCGGTTCGCCGCAATGCCCAATGCGAGCCGCTTTTGAAGCTGATCCATGTCGCTAAACTTAGCCCCTGGACAGTGAGGGCTCAAACCGCGCGACAGTTCGCGCTGGCTTGCGCGGGTTGGTGCCGATCCTGATTGCGGAGACAAAACAGGGTCCGGATCGCCGCGGCCAAGAAGCCCGCTGGAGCATCACTTCAGCTTGTTCGTTTGGCGGTACGGCCGCGAGGGCCTTCATCGCTGCGGATTGCTACCCGCACGGGAGAAGTTGTGGTCATGCCGAAAGGATCGAATAGGGCCGAGATTTGCCGTGCACCAACCCGGTCCTGTGCCTTCGAATATTCTTCAGTTTGTTCACGGATAGAGTCGGTGATGAGTTTGAAGAGATCGAACATCGTCGTTGCTCCGGTGCCGCGTGCGAGCGGCTTTAGATCGAGAGTCAGAAGGTACGGACGCTGTGCAGGCGCCACTACTCGCCAAGGTCCAAGCTTTTTCACGCTGTTGGTCTCGGGGAACTAAGGGGAGCCACCGACCAAAGTCCGCGATGCGGACTTTTGATCTCGGTGATTGCGTCCCGGCATAGGGGTGCGCTCCTCGCCCCCGCAGAAGGGGGCTGGACTTCACACGCGGCGGTCAGGCCGATAGGGCCCGAACTGCGCCCCGATGAAGCGGCCAGCCGACATGCCGCCAGTTGACATCAGGAACGTCGCTGCACCGATCGCGAGCGCGATGACCATGATGTTGACATCGAGAAAGGCAAGAGAGACGCCATACATGCGCCAACTCCGGTCGCCAGTCCCCGATCTTCAAACGTCTCAGATGGGTCGACTCCGGACGTGGCGGCGGCCCGCCGGCTAATTCTGAGATGGGTTCCGCGAGGACTGAGATGCGGTCGCTTCACCGGTGGGCGGCTTGATCGCAAGCGTGGCGAGGCACGGCTCGATGCGKGCGGGGGCGGAGCGTCGACGAGGTAAGCCTGGCGCGGAACTTTACGCCGCGAACTGACGGCGTCTATCAGCGCCTCGGCGCCGGAACGGGATCGCAGAAAACGGTGCGCGCACGCAGCAGCTTCTCCATCACGTCTGGAGAACGCCGAGCCCGGAGGAATCGTTCCTTGACGGGAACCGGTGGCCAGCCTCACGTTAAGCCCAAGCAGAATGCGGTGCCTGCGTCGACGAACGCATTGCGATCGACCGGTCTGGGGGCAACCCTGGAGGTTCACCGTGCCCGGGTCCTCCCCTCGCGTTGTCTGGTCCCATCTCTTCGGCCGAGAGGTTCTCTCGGATTCCGGGGAGTGGCGGCACGAATGCGAGGTGGAATACCTGCTCCCTGCCCGAGGCGAAGCGTGCCGAAATACCGGACGGCGTCCCCGGCGCCCCTGACCGCGAAAGCAAGGCATCAGGGGCATTCGCGGCGCGGCCGCCGTTGCCGCGCTGAAAGTTCAGATCAAGCGGCTTCGCCTCATCAAGACGAAGGGCTAACAGGAGGCCTCGCTGATCCGGCGGGAGCAGCGGGGCCCCTAGGCCGTGACGGCGCCGGATGTGGACGACGCCCCCACGCGATAGCGAACCCATCGCGAAGCGCCGAGTTCCGTGCAGCATCACCAATGTGTCAGGGTTTGTTCGGGATGACCGTCTGGCGTTCGAGAGCGTCAGCCATAGCGGTCTCATCGAACCGTAGTACAGCGAGTTTGGCCAGATCGATCGTTTCGCCCGCCGACCACAATCCGGCGACGATGTAGCCAAGGCGCTCACGCTGGCCGGCGGCCTTCAATACGTCGAACGATCCTCGCGCATCGATCTCGCTCCAAGCGTTCTCGAACGCGGCCACAATCAGGGCGAGCTCTTCCGGTGTGGCCACAATGGAACGAAACGGCATCGCATTCTCCCMTGCGACGCTTACAGTTTAAAACATTTAAAAAGAACACAAGCGCGGAAAGCTGCGGCCCGAGCGGTCGTGCGCAATCGTGGTCATAATGCAACGAATTGAACGCGCGGAGGGCCGGGAACCAGCCGACGTTGGCGCGGTTGAGTCTGCATGGCTCAGTATTTTTTCGACATCGAGATCAACACCGAACTGGTGGCGGACGACGAAGGGATTGACCTGGAAGATCACGCGGCCGCACGCCTTTCCGCACTTTCCAGCCTCGGGGACATCATCGCAGAGCATATCCAGATCAGTGACAATCTCAGCGTCGAGATGAGAATCCGTTGCGCCGATGGAACCCCTATTTTCGCGGCGAAACTGACCCTCGACAGTCAGTGGCTCACGCCAGTTCTCCCCTCGCAGCTCCGCAATTCCATCGCGCGGCCTAAGGACGAGTGAGAGGGGGCAACGGCTGGAGCAGCGGACCAGTGTTCACGTGAGATACAGAGCTCGAAAGGTTCCCGCGGCCTCCATTGGATCCGCTTCGTGGGGCAGCCAGCTCCGCCACGCAGCCTGACTACCCGATAAGGCGGCCACACTCCCGCGCTGCCTCCTCGAACGTCTCCCGAGCATGACCAACAGTCCCGGCACCGTTGAGCACTGCGGTGCAGGCGCGCACAGCGTCCTGCCACTTCGGACCCGCACCTATCGCTTTCCAGGCAAGCAGGAACTCTGCAGCTCGTTCGACATGGGTGACCGAATAGGTCACTTCAGGCCGGTCGGCTTGAACGACAACGGGTGGGGTGAACCAGTGCATCGGCATGGCACATTCCCGTGCTCCTGATTGCCAAAACGCAAAGGGCGGCCGGCAGTTCCCTGAGGAGCCGGCGGGCAAAGTGTTCACGGGCAACGACGCCCGCGTCCTGCCCCGCTCAGGCATCGGCCCGAAAACTGGATTGCGGTTTTCGGGACAGCCGACGCAAAGACAAAGAGTTAGCTCATCAAACCGGACATGCTCTCCGGTCCGATGATCTACACCCCCGAAAAGATCGTCGCCCCCGTATCGGCTGTTCCCACGGCGGCGCGAAACGACGCGAACAGGTCGCGCCCGACGCCCCAATGCGACGCTTCGAGATCGGCTTCAGCCGGCTTGCGCGCGGCCCATTCCGCTTCATCGACCAGCACGGTCAGCGTTCCCGCCACCGCATCCACCCGGATCAGATCGCCCTCGCGGATCCGCGCGATCGGCCCGCCTTCGACGGCTTCGGGCGTGACATGGATGGCGGCGGGAACCTTGCCGGAGGCACCCGACAGCCGTCCGTCGGTGACCAGCGCCACCTTGAACCCGCGATCCTGGAGCACGCCGAGCGGCGGCATCAGCTTGTGCAGTTCGGGCATGCCATTGGCCCGCGGCCCCTGGAAACGCACGACTGCGACGAGGTCGCCCGTGAACTCGCCAGCCTTGAAGGCGGCCTGCAGCGCCTCCTGGCTGTGGAAGATCCGGGCCGGGGCCTCGATGACATGGCGCTCCCTGGCAATGGCCGAGGTCTTGATGACGGCCCGGCCCAGATCGCCGGTCAGAACCGTGAGCCCGCCGGTCGGCTGGAACGGAGCTTTGGTGCCGCGCAGCACCGTCTCGTCCCCGCTGCTTTCGGCGCCGTCGCGCCAGGTCAGCGCACCGTTGGCGCCGAGCGCGGGCTCCTGGACATAGGCGTCGAGCCCGCTGCCCCAGACCGTCTCGACATCGCGATGCAGCAGCCCTGCCCCGAGCAATTCGCGAATGACGAAGCCCATGCCGCCGGCAGCATGAAAATGGTTCACGTCGGCCTTGCCGTTTGGATAGATCCGGGTCAGCAGCGGCGTCGTCTGGGCGAGGTCGGAGAAATCATCCCAGCTCAGCTGGATGCCCGCCGCCGCCGCCATCGCGACGAGATGCATGGTGTGGTTGGTCGAGCCGCCGGTGGCATGCAGGCCGACGACGCCATTCACGAAGGCGCGTTCGTCCAGCATCCGCCCGACCGGAGTATAGTCGTTGCCGAGCGCGGTGATCGCCATCGCCCGCTCGGTCGCCGCCCGGGTCAGGGCATCGCGGAGCGGCGTGTTGGGATTGACGAAGGAGGCGCCCGGCAGGTGCAGCCCCATGATCTCCATCACCATCTGGTTGGTGTTGGCGGTGCCGTAGAAGGTGCAGGTGCCGGGGCCGTGATAGGATTGCGCCTCGGCCTCGAGCAGGGCTTCGCGGCCGACCTTGCCCTCGGCGAAGAGCTGGCGCGCCTTCGACTTGTCGTCATTGGAGAGGCCGGACGTCATCGGGCCGGCCGGAATGAACACCGCCGGCAGGTGGCCGAAGGACAGCGCGCCGATGATCAGGCCAGGGACGATCTTGTCGCAGATGCCGAGGAACACGGCCGCATCGAAGCTCTGGTGCGACAGCGCAACCGCGGTCGACAGCGCAATGACGTCGCGCGAGAACAGCGACAGCTCCATGCCGGCCTCGCCCTGGGTGATGCCGTCGCACATGGCGGGCACGCCGCCCGCGACCTGCGCGACCCCGCCTGCCGCCCGCGCCGTGGCGCGGATCAACTCAGGGAAGCGCTCATAGGGCTGATGCGCCGAGAGCATGTCGTTATAGGCGGTGACGATGGCGAGATTGGCGCCCGCGCCGGAGCGCAGCATCGCCTTGTCGCCCGGCGCACAGGCGGCAAAGCCATGCGCCTGGTTGGCGCAGCCGAGCCGCTGCCGGCGCGGTCCGGCTTCCGCGGCTGCGGCCAGCCGGTCGAGATAGCGCCGGCGCGTGTCGCGGGAGCGCCGGACAATGCGCTCCGTCACCTCGCCGAGGCGGGAATCGAGGGTCGGGTCGCTGGCTTGGCCGGTCATCGGGACCTCCTGACTCGGTATGAATGGGCGACGAACACGGCATGGTCAGGGCATTCGCGCTCTCATGCGTCGCCCGCTGCCAGAGCATGTTGCAAAAAGATGGCCATCCCGACGTCGACGCCATGCCCGAGCTTGATCGCTGCTGCTCGCGCTCTCTTCCGCTGGAGATGGCGAGCCGGGCCAAGCCTCAATCAACACCCTGATCGCGCGCAGTGCAAAGACCATCCTCGTCTCGCAAGTCACCCCCGCCCAGGGAGTTGCTCCTCGACGCCGTGCGGGGAATGCTGCGGTTCATTCCCAGGATTAGGTGCTGGGGGTCCAGGTCGAGGCGGTGCCGGGCGGAGCTGGCGCGTCGACGCCACATGCAAGGAGCGGCGCGCGATCCTCGATCGAGGCAGGCTCGATCACGCTGCGTTTGGACGGAAGCGGCTAACGCATGAAACGTCATCTAATCCAATAGTTTAGATAACACCGTTGCCCCATTTTAGCAGCATGTTCTAGGCCTGCATCAGGGCGGAGCGCAGCTGGAGCAGCTCCTCGCAAACCGCTTCCAGCTCCCGGACGGGGAAGCCCTTGCGAAGGGCCGGAACATGTTCGGCGAGCCTGTCGCCGAGGATGCCGGTGAAGCTGACATGGCCTTGCGGCGAGACGACGAGACCGTTCTCTTTCTCGAATGAGGCGTTCCAGGCAATCGCCTCGGCCTCGGCAAGAGCGTTGGGAAGGTCGAGTTCGAGCGCCCCGTCGCTCAGCCGCACGGGATAGCCGCCCGGCAGCCCGTTCGGGCCGGGCACATGGCCGCGCCACGGCCTGCTCGCCGCCATGGCGAGCAGCATGGGAACGCCGCTCGCCCCCGAGATTTCGATGACCGGCTCGGGGGTGAGCTGGATATCGGCGAAACGCCCGTAGACATCCGCGACCTCGGCGCCGTCGAGCCAGACGCGTGGCGCCCGCCCGCCACGCTCCTCGGGCCGGCGGCGCCAGGCGGCCAGATTCTGATAATGCGCGAGGACCTTGAGATCGGCCCCTGGTGATGTGGCGGCCGAGCCGGCGAAGACGTTGGAGAGGATCGCGACATTGCCCATGCCGCAGGCGACGGCGTGGCCGAGCGCGACGATGATGCCGTTGACGACATCGGGAAAGCTGCAATTGACCAGCGTGACCGGCTTGCCGCGGGCGGTGATGGCGGCTGCGACGCGCGCGCTGATCAGGGCCTGGAAGACGGCGGTCGCGCTCAGGCCGCCTTCGGCGACAAGCTGCGTCCAGGCGTTGCCGCTCTGGGCGATGACCTGCGAGGTCTGGATCGAGGCCGCCTGCACGACGATGCGGGGGTCAGTCGCCGCCAGCAGCGCGTCCGAGGCATCGGGCGCCAGGAGATCGATGGCGTGGGTCGCGAAGCGCGCCTTCTTGCCAAACAGCGCGGCACGGGCATTCGCGGCGGTGCGTAGCCAGTTCAGCCGCTCGCGATTGCGCCCGGCGATGATGACCTCGACAGCGTCGTCGGCCGTCGCGGCGATGTCGAACGCGATGCGCGCAGCGAAGCCGCCAGTGCCCGAGATCAGGATAWCGCAGCCGGCCATGTCAGTGTCTCGTCGCGGTGGCAGCCCGGTCCCAGCAGTCGTCGAGCCGGGGCGAGAGCTTGTGCTTCATGATGCGCTGGCTCGCCGTGCGTTCGAACTCGTCGACGACGGCGATGTAGCGCGGGTTCTGGTAGGGGGCGAGGCGCTGGCCGAGCCAGCTGGACAGCGCCTGGAGATCGATGACCCTGCCGTCGCGCGGCTTGACGAAGAGCTTGATGTCCTGCTCGCCGACATCCGCCGCCACGCCGATCATCGCGCAATCCTCGACCGCCTCATGCTCKGCGGCGACATGCTCGACCTCCCAGGCCGAGACGTTCTCGCCCCTGCAGCGCACGCTGTCCGTCATCCGGCCGTGGAAATAGAGGTTGCCGTCGGCATCGAACGAACCGAGGTCCCCGGTATGGAAACCGTCCTCGCGCAACGCCTTCGCCGTCGCCTCGGGATTGTCGAGATAGCCAGGAAAGATCGCGCCCGGGATGCTGGTCTCGACCACGATCTCGCCGCGCTCGCCGGGCGCGACCGGCCTGCCCTCCCCGTCCAGCAGCTTCACCGTGAACCAGGGCATCGGCCGGCCGACTGAGCCGGGTACGCCGGTGACGTTGCAGGTCGTGAGGCTCGAGGCCTCGGTCATGCCGTAGCATTCGCGGATCCCGATGCCGAAGCGGTCTTGGAATTGCGGCCAGATCTCGGGTGGGCAGCCGCCGCCCCAGGCGATCCGCACGCCATGCTCGCGATCGAGCGGCGAAGGCGGCTGCTTGAGCAGGATCTGCAGGATGCCGCCGAGATAGTGGATATGGCTTGCGCCCTCCTCACGGACCTGGGCCCAGAAGCGGCTGGCGCTGAAGCGCTCGACCATGGCGAGCGTGATGCCGCGGATCATCGGCAGCGGCAGGAGCTGCGCGCCGCCGATATGGTAGAGCGGCTCCCAGACGAAGAAGACCTCGCCCGGCCTTGCGTCGGACAGGCGGCCGACGCTTTCCGCCGCCAGCCGCAGCATGCGATGCGAGACGACGACGCCCTTCGGCCGTCCCGTCGTCCCGGATGTGTACATGATGGCAAAGACGGCATCGGCGGAGGGCGCCGGCTCGTCGAAGCGTTCGTTGCGGGCCAGGACGGCGTCGAGTTCGCCGCCGGGCGCGTGCTGGAGCTGCGGCAGCACCGCTTCCGAGGCCATCGCCTCGGCGATCTGCGGCGCCAGCTCTGCATCGGCGACGACGAGGCGCGGCTGCGAATGGGTCAGTAGATAGCGCAGCCCCTCGCCGCGTTGCTGAGCGTTGACCGGCACCCAGGCGACACCGGCCCTGGCCAGGCCGAAGACCACGGCGATCGTCGCGATCGAGTTGCGCATCATCACGGCGACCCGGTCGCCGGGCCTGATGCCGCGCGCCCTGAGATGCGCCGCGAAGGCGGCGGAGCGCTGCTCGATCCCGGCATAGCTCACCGGCTCGCCGCAGAAGCGCGCATAGACAAGGTCCGGCTCGGCCGCGGCACGCGCGGTCAGAAGGCCCACAAAGCCGTCATCATCGAAGGAGGTCATGCTCGGTCGCTGGTTCGGTCGATCAGGAAGGGGAGCGGAAGCGTTCCGCGATGAGCAGCATCGTCGTCACCACGATGAAGACGACCACGGAGACCGCTGCCAGCGTCGGGTTGAGCTGCAGGATCATGTCGTCCCACATCTGCTTCGGAAGCGTCGTCTTGACCCCGCCCGAGACGAAGATCGCGATGGTCAGCTCGTCGAAGGAGGTGATGAAGGCGAACAGGAAGGCGGCGACGAGACCACCCTTGACCAGCGGGATGGTGACGCCGGTCAGGGTGCGCAGCCGGTTGGCGCCGAGCGTCGCGGCCGCCTGGTCGAGGCGCTGGTCATAGGTCTTGAGGCGGAAATTCGAGGAACTGCGACGAGGTGAAGGCGAGCGGGATGACGAGCAGCGTCGGCAGCACCAGAAAAGCGATGACGAGCCAGCAGAAGCCGGGCAGCAGCCCGGCGCAGACGCGCTTGCCGAGCAGGGTTTGCGCCAGCCTGGCGAGATGGCCCGACAGGGTGGCGACGGCCGAGAGGATCGCAAGGCCGAGGTCGCGGATACGACCGGTGCTGACCTGGGCCGAACCGCCGGCGATGGTCGAGAGCCCGAAGAGCCGATCGTAGATCAGGCAGGAGACCAGGGCTGCCACCAGCATCATCGCCGACAATGCCCCGGCGAAGGACCAGTTCAGCAGCTCCTGCACCTGCGTGATGATGAGCTGCGCGAGCATCGTCTCCTGCCGCCCGCCGAGGAAGGCCGGCACGATGAAGAAGCCGAGCGAGGAAATGAAGACGAGCAGGCCGGCCGCGGCCACGCCCGGCAGCGAGAGCTTGAAATAGACCAGCCAGAAGGCGCGCGCCGGCGCGGCCCCGAGCGTCTGCGCCGCCTGGACGAGGCGCCGGTCGATTCCGGCCATCACCGGGAGCATGGTCATCACCGCCAGCGGCACCATGGCGTGCACCATGCCGACCATGACGCCGAACTGGTTGTGCAGCAGGGGCAAGGGCTCGTCGACGATGCCGGAGCCGGTCACCAGCGAATTGATGATGCCGTTGCGCCCGAGCACGATCATCCAGGCGAAGGTCTTGACGAGATAGCTCGTCCAGAACGGCACCATGACGAAGAGCAGCATGCGGCCGCGAAACATGTTCGGCAGGCGCGCGATCCAGTAGGCGAGCGGGTATCCGATCAGCAGCGACCACAGCGCCGTCCAGCCGGCGATGCGGAAGGTGATGCCGAGCACGCGCAGATAGACATCCGTCGCGGCGATCCGCTGATAGGCGCCGGCCGAGAARGCCCCGCTCTCCGGATCGACGATGCTCAGGCCGAGCAGTTGCGCAACCGGATAGACGAAGAACACGGCCAGGAACAACAGGCCGGGTACCGCCAGCCAGAGCGCACTGAGGCGCAGCCTGGCCGGGCGCGCGGGCGCGCTGCTGAGGGTCACCGCACTCATGCGACCAGTACCGCCTTGTCGCGCGCCCAGCCGGCGACGATCCTCTCGTCGATCCCGGGCACCACGTCGTCTGGCCCCAGGCGCAGCACGAGCGGGCTGCCGTCGTCGAGCGCGGCGATGACGCGGGTCTCGGAGCCCGCATAGACCACCTCGCGGACGCAGCCGTTCACGGCGTTGCCGTCCTGGGCGCCGAGATGCAGGTTTTCCGGGCGGATGACGAGGGCGGCGTCCTGGCTCTGGCAGCGCGCGCCGCTCGGCAGGGCGAAGCGCCCATGCACCGTCTCGATCGTGCCATTGCCGTCCCAGCGGCCGCGGAAGATGTTGGAGATGCCGATGAAATCGGCCGCGAATGCCGTGCGCGGGCGCTCATAGATGTCGCGCGGCGTGCCGAGCTGCTCGATCTTCGCATGGTTCATCAGGCAGATGCGATCGGACATCGCGAGCGCCTCTTCCTGATCATGCGTGACATAGACGATCGTGGCGCCGCTCTCGCGGTGCAGCCGCTTGATCTCGATCTGCATATGCTCGCGCAGCTTCTTGTCGAGTGCGCCGAGCGGTTCGTCCATCAGGATGATCGAGGGTTGGTAGACGAAGCAGCGCGCCAGCGCGACGCGCTGCTGCTGGCCGCCGGACAGTTCGCGCGGGAACCGCCCGGCGAGATGGCCGAGATGCACCATGTCCAGCGTCGCCGCGACACGGCTTGCGACCTCTGCGCTCGCGCATCCCCGCATCTTCAGCGGAAAGGCGATGTTCTCGGCCACGGTCAGGTGCGGGAACAGCGCATAATGCTGGAAGACGAGCCCGATATCGCGCTGGTGAACCGGCGTGGCCGACTGGTCGCGGCCGTCGATCACGACCCGGCCCTCGCTCGCCTCGACCAGCCCGCAGATGAGCTGCAGCAGCGTGGTCTTGCCGGAGCCCGAAGGCCCCAGCAAGGTGAGGAACTCGCCCTCGGCGACGCTGAGCGAACTCGGCTCGAGGGCGGTGGTCGCGCCGTAGCGCTTGCACAGGCCCTCGACGACGAGCTTGGCCGTCTTCGGTTGGGTCGCGGTCATGCCGGCGCTCGTCGCCATCGGATCAGGCCAGGAGCCAGGAGTTGAAGCGTTCGGTGACCTTGGAACGATTGGCGCTCCACCAATCCTCGTTGGCGATGGCCATCAGCTTCAGATTCTCCGGCGAGGTCGGCAGGACCTTGGCGCGCTCGGCGGGAATCGTCTGATAGGCGTCGAGATTGGTCGGGCCGTAGGCGAGAACCTCGGTGAAGACGGCCTGCGCCTTGGGGTCCGAGCAGAAGCGGATGAACTGGCGGGCGACATCGGCCTTGGGTCCGCCCTTCGGCAGGCCCCAGCCCTCGATCGAATAGAGCCCCTGGTTCCAGACGATCTTGGCGGGCGTGCCGCCGTCGATCGCGGCCTGCAGGCGCGCGTTCCAGCCCGGCAGCATGTCGACCTCGCCGCTTTGCAGCAGCTGTGTCGACTGCGCGCCGCCTGTCCACCAGACCGCGACATGCGGCTTGATCTTGTCGAGCATCTTGAAGGCGCGATCGATATCGAGCGGGTAGAGCTTGTCGAGCGGCACACCGTCGGCAAGCAGCGCCTGTTCGATCGTATCGATCGGGTTCTTGCGCAGGGCGCGGCGGCCCGGGAACTTCTCGACATTGAAGAAATCGGCCCAACTCGCCGGGGCGTTCTTCACCCGGTYGGTGCGGTAGGCGAAGATCGTCGAATAGACATCCGTACCCATGAACTCGGGCGAGATCGCTTCCGGCATCAGCCTGGGCACATCGGCATGCGCGAAGCCGATCGGATCGAGCAAGCCCTGCGCCTTCAGGATATCGCGCGCCGAGAGCGTCAGCGTGCAGACATCCCAGGTGTAGGACTTGGTCTCGACCATCGCCTTGAACTGGGCGGTGGGCTCCGCCTCGCGGGCGACGTTGACGACCTTGTTGCCGGTCGCCTTCTCGAAGGGGTCGTAGAAGGCCTTGCGGAAAGCCGGCCCGAACGGCCCACCGGGATCGGCGACCGTGATCTGCGTGGCGGCACGCGCCGTGCCGGTGAGATAAGGTGCCGCAAGCGCGCCCGCGGCCGCGCCGCCCGCCAGTTGCAGCAGGGTGCGCCGCGTCGGCTTCGTCATCGTGTTCGTCATCTTCATCTCCCCTTTTCAGCGGTTTTCCGCATGTCCCCGTGGGTGATCAGCTCGTCAGGCGCGCCGTCCCGTCAGGCGCGTCGTTTCCTCAGGCGCTTTTGCGCGCAGCCCGGATCGCCAGGAACTGCTCCATCATCCGGGCCGGCTCGCCCGTGCCGTAGGCCTCGCGCTGGTTGCGGATGCCGGCAACCAGGCACTCGCGGAAGCTCTCCTCGGTGACTTCGCGGAAGCGGGCCTTGTTGAGGCGCATGGCGACGGGCGGCTTGCCGGCCAGCTCCTGCGCCAGCGCAAGGGTCGCCTCCATCACCTTGTCCTTCGCCACGATCCGGTTGATCAGGCCGATCCGGAAGCATTCGTCGGCATCCATCATCCGCCCGGTCAGGGTCAGGTCGATGGTGCGGGCGATCCCGATCATCTCGCGCATGATCCAGGGGCCGGTCACCGAGGCGATGCCGGAGTTGATCTCCGGCTGGCCCATCGTGACGCCGGCATGGCCGATGCGCAGATCGCAGAGCAGCGCGACCTGGAAGGCCGAACCCGCCGCCACGCCGTTCAGCGCCGCAACGAGCGGCTTCGAGAGCGAGCGGATCCGGTCGTAGAGCCGCTCCCACTCGCCCATCCACAATTCCGCGCGGTCGGGATCGAAGGTCTTGGTCTCGTTGAGATCCTGGCCGGCCCCGAAGGCGCGGTCGCCGGCGCCGGTGAGGATGATGGCGCGCACTGCCTCGTTCGCTTCGAGCTCGTCGAGCCCCTCGACGAGGCGCGACCGCATCGGCGCGTTCCAGGCGTTGAGTATCTCCGGGCGATTGAGGGTCAGGATGCCGACGGCGCCACGCAGTTCGACCAGAACAGAGTCCTTCATACCGCTCTCCGATGAATGTTTATTGTTATGCGATAACTTCTATTGAATAATCTGCGCGAAAGGCTCACCTTGTCAAGGCCGTTGGCCACGGCCATTGATTGAGCCAGGAGAACAGCCCCCGATGACGATGCCGGAAGCGACACAGAACGGCCGCAGGAAAGCGGCGGCACCAGCCGATCAGGCCGGGCGCAAGGACGATGCGCTGATGGTCAACTCGGTCGAGAAGGCCTTCCGGGTGCTGTCCGCCTTCGGCCGCCAGCACCAGACGCTCAACCTGTCACAGGTCGCCTCAGAGACGGGGATGGATGTCAGCGCCGCGCAGCGCTTCACCCACACGCTGACCAGGCTCGGCTATCTCCGCAAGGATGCGCAGACAAAGCGCTTCGAGCTGACCGCGAAGACGCTCGATCTCGGCTATCATTTCGTGCGCAGCAGCCGTCTTCTCGACCGGGCGATGCCCTATCTCATGCATCTGAGCAAGGAGACGGAGGAGACGGTCAATCTCACCGTGCGCGAGGGAACCGAGATCATCTTCGTCTCGCGCTTTCTCAGTCGCCATGTGCTGAACACCGACGTCATCATCGGCACGCGGATGCCGGCCTATTGCACCGCGCCGGGCATCGCCATGCTCTCGCGCCTGCCGGAGGACGAGGCGATGGCGATCATCGACGCCTCCGACCTCCAGGCCCACACGCCCTCGACGACCTGGCAGCGCGATGCCCTGCAAGCGAAGCTGCGCCAGGCGGCGGCGCAGGGCTACGCCACCGCCTTCGAGGAGGTCTATCTCGGCGACGCCTCGATCGCCGCGGTGATCGTCGATCATCACGGCCGTCCGGAGGCCGCCGTGAACATCGCCACCTCGACCTCGCGCTATAGCCATGCGGAGGTCGTCTCCCGGTTTTCCTCCCTGGTCATCGCCACCGCGCACGCGATCTCGCGCGTCTGAACCGCAAGCACGAGGCGCTTGACGGTCGACGCGTGTTTTATCAATATTCGAAAACTATTATCGCATTGAAATAACTCCTGGACCCCGCATGGACGCTCCGAAGGCCCAGTTCCGCCGCGTGGCAGCCCGTACCGGGCCCCCCGCGACGCTCAGCTTCGACGGCACGACCATCCGGGCGACGAGTGGCGACAGCGTCCTCGCCGCGCTGCTGGCGAACGGCGCGCTGCTCCGCCGGCTGGAATTCGGCGGCGAGCCGCGGGCCGGCTTCTGCCTGATGGGGGCCTGCCAGGATTGCTGGGTCTGGAGCGCTGAAGGCGGCAGGCTCAGGGCCTGCACCACAAAGGTCGCCGACGGCATGGTGCTGTTTGCCGAACCGCAGCCTGTGGCTGGCGCCCATGGCTGACATCGTCATCATCGGCGCTGGCCCGGCCGGCATCAGCGCAGCCGAGGTGCTTTGCGCACAGGGGCTGCGGCCCATCCTGATCGACGAGGGCGCGCGGGCGGGCGGGCAAGGCTATCGCCGGCCGGCCGATGATCTCGCGCTCGACATGACCAGGCTGATGGGTTCGGAGGCCGGGAAATACGTTGCGTTGCATCGCCGCTTCGCGGCCTTGCGCCCGAAGATCGATTACCGCCCGCGGACGCTGGTCTGGGCCATCGACGGCAACCAGCTGCATCTGCTGTGCGACGAGCGGGCCGAGACGCTCGCTTTCGACAGGCTGCTGATCGCCAGCGGCGCGATGGACCGGGTGGCGCCCCTGCCCGGCTGGACCCTGCCCGGCGTGTTCACGCTCGGCGGCGCCCAGGTCGCGCTGAAGGATCAGGGCTGCCTGATCGGAAGCCGCGTCGCCTTCCTCGGCTCGTCGCCCCTGCTGGCGCTGGCGGCGAAGCAGTATCGCGACATGGGCGCGCAGATCGCCGTGATCGCCGATACGACGCCCTTCGCCGCCAAGGCCGCCACGATGCCGGCCCTGCTGCGAGCGCCCCGGACGCTGCTGCGGGGCATCTGGTACATGGGCGCGTCCCTCCGCGCCGGCACCGAGATGCTGCACGGCGTGACGCCGATCGCCATCGAGGGCGCGGACCGCGTCGAGGCTCTGGTGCTGGCCGATGCGCGTGGCCGCGAACGCCGCTTCGCCTGCGATGCCGTCGCGCTCGGCTACGGCCTGAAGCCCGAGACGCAACTGGCCGACCTGGCGCGGGCCGAGTTCGCCTATGACCCGGATTTCCGGCTGCACCTGCCCAGGATCGACAGCCTGGGCCGGGCGAGGCCGGGCCTCTACCTCGCCGGAGACGGGGTGCGGATCGGCGGCGCCGACGCGGCGGAAGCGAGCGGCGCGCTCGCCGCCCACGCGATTCTCGCTGATCTCGGCCATCCGCAGGATAGCGAGGCGGTGCGGCGGCTGGCACGGCAGGTCGAGCGCCTGCGTGCTTTCCAGCGCGGGCTGGCGCGCGCCTTCGCCTGGCCGGCGGCGCAGATCGCCGTCCTGCCGGATTCCGTGACGCTGTGCCGCTGCGAGAACGTGACGGTCGGCGAGGTGCGCGCGGCGATGGAGAAGGAGCTCGGGCCGATCGAGGTCAACCGGGTCAAGGCGATGACGCGCTGTGGAATGGGCCGCTGCCAGGGCCGGGTCTGCGGCCCTGCCCTGCAAGAGATCGTGGCGGCGAAGAGCGGGCAGGATGGCGCTTGCGCCGGGCGGCTGCGCGGCCAGGCCCCGGTCAAGCCGATTGCGCTCGCGGCAGCCGGGGATGCGGCATGAGCGAGCGCACGAGCGATGTCGCGATCGTCGGCGGCGGGCTGATCGGCGCCTGGACCGCCTTCTTCCTGGCGCGGCGCGGGCACAGCGTGACCGTGATCGAGAAAGGCCTGGTCGGCGCCCAGTCGAGCGGCGCCAACTTCGGAAACCTGCGGCTTCAGGGCCGCTTTCCCGGGCAGTACCCGCTGTCCCTGCGCTCCCAGGCCCTCTGGGAGGATTTCGATGCCCTGATCGGCGAGGAGTGCGAGTTCGRGCAAACCGGCCATCTCTATCTCGCCTATGACGAGGCGGAGCAGGCCAAGCTCGAGGGCTATGCCGGGGTCTCGGAATCCTACGGGCTGGCGATCGAGCGGGTCGGACCTGCCGAGCTCCGGCGGCGCTGGCCCTGGCTCGGCGAACGGGCCGTCGCCGCCACGTTTTCGGCACGCGACGCCACGGCCAATCCCAGGATCGCGACGCCGGCCGTGGCGCGGGCCGCGGCCAGGCTCGGCGCCGTCATCCGCGAGAACACCCGCGTCACCGCCGTGGATCGCGCGGGCGACGGCTTCGCGCTGACGCTCGCCGATGGCGCGCGGCTGAGCTGCGGCGCGCTCGTCAACTGCGCCGGCGCCTGGGCGCTCGACATCGCGGAGCGGTTCGGCGAGACCGCGCCGGTCTTTCCGGCCGGCCCGCCGCAATTCGTGACGGAGCCCTTCCCCTACGCGATCGGGCCGTCCGTCCAGGCGATCGACGGGTCGGTGATCTTCCGGCAGATCCCGCGCGGCAACATCATCCTGGCCGGCTATCCGCGCACGGCGGCCGATCCGGAGGCGAACCGGGCCCCCGTCCCTCCCGCCAAGACGCTGGCGGCGATGCGGGCGCTGGCGCGGGTCGCGCCGATGCTCGCGCATTGCCATGTCATCCGCGTCTGGTCCGGCATCGAGGCCTATCTGCCCGACATGATCCCGGTGATCGGGCCAAGCGAGACGACCGCCGGGCTGTTCCATGCCTTCGGCTTCTGCGGCCACGGCTTCCAGATCGGCCCCGGCGTCGGATTATGCCTCAGCGAGATGATCGTGGACGGCGCGACGCAGACGCCGCTGGAGCCCTTCTCGATCGGGCGCTTCCGCCAGGCAGCCACCGTCAGCGAGAAATTCCGCAAGGAGTTCGACTGACGCCCTCAAGGCGCACTGCCGATCCTGCGGAAGCCCGCCAACGGCCAGCACGGGCTGGCGGTTTTCCGGGATCATGGGCATGACCGGGATCGGCCGGGAGCTGCCCATCGCGGCCGCCGCGCGGCCGAGATCGCCGGGGATCTTGCCAGTCGATGTTCCCTCGGATCTTGCCCTTGTATCCAAGCGACAGGGACAGGCGCGGTTCCGTCGCGGCACGGATGATCGCCTTCGTCGCCTCGCTCGCCCGCCCCCTGGGAGAGCCATCGGAGCCTCTATTCGTCGGGGCGCAGCTATGTTGCGGCTCTGGTAGCGGGTCTTGCGCGAGCGTGCGCGCAGCGCCTTGCGGCGCCACGCGAAGCCACGCGTCTCTCAGATCGCCGGTCGAAAAACAGCGAGCAGGATGGGGCTCGCCGCCGAAGACGTGCCGCTGCGATGCGTTAAAGGATCGGCCCGAAAAGTGGATTGCGGTTTTCGGGGCAAAGCCGATGCTAACACAAAGGGTTAGATCATCGGGCCGGATACGATGTCCGGTCCGATGAGCTAGCGAGCGAAAACCCGGTGTGGCATGGCCTGCGCGAGGCCCATGGCGCGCTGCAGATGGTCCTTCACATGCACTTCGGCCAGTGCGGCGTCGCCGGCGAGGATGGCGCGCGCGATGGCGCGATGTTCGGCCAGGGAAGCGGCAATGTTCTCGGCCTTCAGCGTTCCCGCCAGCTGATACATCAGGACAGGGAGCCGAAGCTGCCGCGTCAGCTTGAGCAATTGCTCGTTGCCGCTCGCCGCGACGACCGCATCATGAAACTGATGGTTTTCGTCGATATATTCAGCGCCCGGAGGGCGTGGGTGCTCGTCCCAGATCGCCTCGATCTCCCGCTCGAACCGCGCTTTCGTCACCGGATCGGCCATTGCTTCCGCAGCCAGCCGGGCAGCGAGGGTCTCCAGGCCGAGCCTGATCTGGAACAGCTCCTTCATCTCGCGCAACGTCAGGCGGCGCACGAGGGCGCCGCGATGCGGCACGATCTCGAGAATGCCCTCCGCGGAGAGGCGTCGAAAGGCCTCGCGTAGCGGCCCCCTGCTGACCCGCAGATCGCGCGTCAGGTCGGCTTCGATCAGGCGTTGGCCCGGCGCATAGCGCCCCTGGAGCACACCGGCGCGCAAATGATCAAGGACGTATTCGACGGTTCCGCCGCGCGCCGGGCCTTCGGCGTTCTCGGGCTCCGGCAGAGCGCTGGCGAGGTGGGTGTCGAGTGTCGTCATGACGATCTGCCTACCAGCAGGAAACCCGGTTGACAACGTTTCGACCTGCAATATTGTCCTACAAACTTAAAAGACAAAACAAGCCGAAAGCGGCGAAGAGGAAACGCCTGTCCCCCATCCGGGACTGATCGCACGGCTCTCGCCGCTGCGCGGCTTTCGCTTCGCCTCGTGCTGGCTGCGGCAGGAGGAGCGACATGTTGATTGGCAAGGCCGGCCCGGCCATCACGGGCATCTGTACGTCCACTCCGGACCGGATCGAGATCCGGGGCAAGGACTTCGCCAGCGAGATCATGGGCCATTATGGCTTCACCGATTTCTTCTTCTTCCTGGTGACCGGCGAAAAGCCGTCGGAGCAGCAGCGCTATTTCCTCGATCTTCTCCTCGTCGCGATCGCCGAGCATGGGCTGACCCCGACGGCGCAGGCCGCCCGCATGACGCTGGCCGCAGCGCCCGACAGCCTGCAATGCGCCGTTGCCGCCGGAATTCTCGGCTGCGGCACGGTGGTTCTCGGCACAGCCGAGCTGTGCGCCAAGGTGCTCGCCGAAGCCGCTGCCCGGGTCGATGCCGGCGAGGATCCCGATGCCGTCGTCAACGACATCGCCGCCAGGACACGGCGCGAGGGCGGCAAGATGCCGGGCTTCGGCCACCCGATCCATCATCCCGTCGATCCGCGAACCGAGCGGATCTTCGCTCTGGTCGAGGAACGCGGCATTGCCGGTCGCCATCTCGACCTGCTGAAGCGTATGCGCGGCGCTGTCGCCACGGCATGGGGCCGCCAGATGCCGCTCAACGTCTCCGGTCCGATCGCTGCCGTGCTGATGGACCTCGATTTCCCGCACACCATGATCAAGGCCGTGCCGATCCTGGCCCGCACCGCGGGACTTCTCGGGCATCTCGCCGAGGAACAGAAGCGACCGATCGGCTTCATTCTCGCGCATCACGCCGAGGAAGCGATCGCCTACGACCCCACGATGTAAGCGAAGGACCGGGACATGCTCCAAGAGCCCGATATCGAGACACTTCCCTGGCCCGAGCAGCGCGCGCTTGACGACCGCCTCTATCGCGAACAGGTCGGCTATCTCTTCGAACGCTCGCGCTTCTTTCGCGACAAGCTGCAGGCGAACGGCTTCGCGAAGCCTGAATCGGTCGGCGGGCTCGACGACATCGAAGCCCTGCCCCTGACCGAGAAGGATGAATTGCGGCAGAGCCGCAGCGAGGCCCATCCGATCGGGACGCATCTCGCAGCCCCCCTGGAGGAGGTGGTGCGCATCTTCTCCACCAGCGGCACGACCGGGATTCCGAGCTATATTCCGCTGACCGCGGGCGATCTGGAAAACTGGGTCCGAACCTCCGCCCGCAGCTACGGCGCGAGCGGCCTGAACAAGGGCGAGCGCGTCATCTCGACCTATAATGCCGGGCCGTTCGTCGCCGGCGCCGCACTCGATTCCTTCCCCCGCCTCGGCCTCTGCCACATCCCGGTCGGGACCGGAAATACCGAGCGACTGCTCGCCGCCGTGAAACTGCTCAAGCCGCAGATTCTCGCCTGCACCCCGTCCTATGCGCTGCATCTCGCCGAGATCGGCGAGGCGCGCGGGCTCGACCTGCCCAATAGCAGCATCAGGCGGATCATGGTGGCCGGCGAACCCGGCGGCGGCGAGCCGGCCATGCGCGAGAAGCTCGAACAGGCCTGGAATGCCAAGGTCACCGAGGCGATGGGGATCGGCGATATTTCCGTCTCGCTCTGGGGCGAGTGCGAGCAGCAGCAGGGCATGCACTTTTCCGGCCGCGGCTTCGTGCATTTCGAGCTGATCGATCCCGAGACCGGCAAGCAGGTTCCGCAGACCGACGGCGCGACCGGCGAACTCGTCTACACCCATCTCAGGCATCGCGGCGCGCCGCTGCTGCGCTTTCGCAGCCGCGACCATGTCGTCCTGCGCACGGGGGCCTGTTCCTGCGGCCGCACGTCGCCGCGGGTGCGCTGCATCGGCCGGACCGACGACATGCTGATCGTCCGCGGCGTGAACGTGTTTCCCTCGGCGATCCGCGAGGTCGTCAACCGGTTCGCGCCCGCCGTCACCGGCGTGGTCTCGGTCCGCCCCTCCGCGAAGGGCGTCAAGCAGGCACCGCCGCTCAAGGTCGTCGTCGAGCTTGCCGAAGGCGAGACCGCCTCGGATGGTCTGCGCGAGAAGATCGAGAGCGATATCCGCGCCACGCTGGTCGTGACCACCACCGTGCACCTCGCCCCGGCCGGCACGCTGCCGCGCAGCGAGTACAAGTCGCGACTGCTCGATTTCTCCGAAGCGTCGACGGRGACGGTCGATGACTGAGGCGCTCTGCGTGGAGGACAGACGGACATGACCGCGTCGATCGTCCAGGCGGTTCTGCTGTCGCTCTGCGTGGCCGGCCTCTACGCGGCCGTGGCGGCCGGGCTGACGCTCACGGTCGGCGTGACGCGCATCATCAATTTCGCGCATGGCGAATTCGTCATGCTCGGCGCCTTCCTGACCTATTGGCTCTATACCGGCTACGGCCTGTCGCCCTGGCTGGGCATGCTGGCCTCGGGCGTCGCGCTCGGCCTGTTTTCCATCCTGGTCTATCGCGGCTTCCTGGCCCGCGTGCTGAAGCAGGACGAGCACAATCAGCTCCTGGCGACGCTTGGCCTGTCCATCCTGATCCTCAATATCGCGATCATCCTGTGGTCGCCGGATGCGCGGGTGATGCAGGCGCCGGCGCTGCTGCCGTCGCTCCAGTTCGCAGGCGTGACCATTCCCGGCAACAATATCGTCGTCGCGCTGGTCGGCCTGCTGCTCTTCCTGGTCATGCTCGGCATCAAGAACCACACCCGCTACGGCACGCAGATGCGCTTCGCCAGCGACGACCCCGTGCTCGCCATGCATGCTGGCATCAATGTCGACCGCGTCTTCGAGCTGTCATTCGCGATCGGCGGTGCGGCCGCCGGCATCTCCGGCGGGCTCGTCGCGCTCGTGCTTTACGTTCAGCCGACGGTCGGCGTCGACCTCGTCATCCGCGCCTTCGCGATCATCGCGCTCGGCGGCCTCGGCAATATCCCCGGCGCGCTGATCGGGGCGGCCATCCTCGCCCTGATCGAAGGCCTGATCAGCACCTTCGTATCGGGAGGCGGCAGTTGGGGCTTCGGCGTCTCCTTCCTGGTTCTGCTGCTCGTCCTCCTGGTGCGCCCGAGCGGCCTGTTCGGCAAGCAGGTGCAGGCATGAGTTCCGGTCTTCCCGCACGGCTCGCCCTCTATGCGGCGATTGCGGCGCCACTCCTGCTGATCGCGGCCGCGGATCGGCCCTTTCTGGTTCAGGTCGCGATCGGCACGGCGATCTCGGCCATCCTCGCATTGGCCTGGGATATCCTGTCCCGCACCGGCCAGGTCTCGCTCGGCCACGCCGCCTTCTTCGGCATCGGTGGCTATGGCTCGGCCTTGCTGACGCCCGTGCTCGGCCCCGTGCTCGGCTGGACCGTTGGCATCCTGCTCTGCGGCGTGGTCGCCTTGCTGCTGGGCGCAGTGACGTTGCGCCTGCGGCGGCTCTATTTCACCATCGCGACCCTGTCCTTCAGCCTGTCGATCCATGTCGTGATCTTGGTCACGCCGGGGCTGACGGGCGGCTCGACCGGCATCATGCCGCCGGTCATCGCGGGTGGATCGCCGCCGCTGCAGCTCCTGTTCATCACCGGCTGCCTGGTCGCGGCCGCCATCGTCAGCGACATTTTCCTCGGCAGGCGCTTTCGTCCGGCCTTCTTCATGATCAGGAACAATCCCGATCTCGCGGCTGCCTCGGGTGTGCCTGTCACGCGGCTGAAAATCCTGGCCTTCGTCGTCTCCGGGATGGTCGCGGGCCTCGCCGGTGCCTGCTATTGCGGCCTCTACGGATACGTCATTCCCGACGATGTCTTCACCACCAACTGGAACGTCCTGCCGCTCGCCGTGACCATCCTCGGCGGCATGGACACGACGCTCGGCCCGCTGGTCGGCGCCGTGGTGCTGCGTCTGCTCGARGAGGTCGCGCGTCATGTCGTCGGCGGCGTCGGCTATCAGGTCGTCTATGGCGCCGTCATCATCCTGTTCATCGTCGGCATGCCGGAGGGGCTGGTGGGCTTCGTCCGGCACCGGCTGCGGCGGCGTCGGCCCAGGTCAGGGCAGGCGCAGACCAAGCCGAGGCTCGCATCATGACAGCGATCAGCGTCGAGACATGCACCGTCGCCTTTGGCGGCCTCAAGGCGATCGACGAGGTGACGCTGGACGTGCCCGGCCAGGCGATCACGGCGCTGATCGGGCCGAACGGGTCGGGCAAGAGCACTTTCGTCAACATGGTCTCCGGGCAGATCCCGCCGCGCACAGGCAAGATCAGCCTCGGCGGCGAGCCGATCAACGGGCTGCGTCCCGACCTGATCGTCCATCGCGGCTTGGCGCGGACCTATCAGGTTCCGCGCGTACCGAAGGAACTGACCATCGAGGAGGTGATCTCGGTCCCGCTGACCTATGCGCGTTCCGGCCGCGCCCTGCCCGGCGGCGCGCGCAGCGCCGGCGATCTCGCCCGCTATTGCGGCCTGCGTCCCGCGGTCGGCACGCGCTGCGGCCAGCTCTCGGTCTCGGATCTGCGAAGGCTGGAGATCGCCCGTGCCCTCGCCTGCCGCCCCACGGTTCTCCTGCTCGACGAGGCCATGGCCGGGCTGAGCCTGGAGGATACCGACCAGGTGATCGGCCTGGTTCGCGAGATCCATGCCTCTGGCGTCACGGTCGTGGTGATCGAGCACGTCATGCGCATCATCGCGCGTCTGTGCGGCCATGCCATCGTCCTCAATCAGGGCCGGCTGCTCGCACAGGGCAAGCCCCAGGACGTGCTGCAGGATGCCAGTGTCCGGGAAGCCTATCTGGGCAAGGGGTTCTCGCTGTGAACCGGTTCGAAGTCTCCATCGAGAAGGCGGGTTACGGTGAGCTCGTCGTCCTGCCCGGCCTGTCGCTCGCGGTCTCGGGCGGCGAGCTCCTGGTCCTGCTCGGTCCCAACGGGGCCGGCAAGACGACCGCGCTGCGCGCGCTCATCGGCACGGTCGAGACGGGGCGGCGCAGCCTCAGGCTTGACGGCCAGGATCTTTCCGGGCTGTCGCCCTGGCAACTCGCGCGCGCCCGCGTCGCCTTCGTTCCCGACGGCGCACGCTGCTTCGCCAATGCCACGGTCGAGGAAAACCTGCGCGGCGCCTTCGAGGCCCTCTCGCCGCGAGCGGCCGCTGGCAAGCGCGAGCGTCTCTTCGAGACCATCTTCGCGCTCTTTCCCATCCTGCGCGAGCGCGCCGGGCAACTCGCCGGTTCGATGAGCGGCGGGCAGCGCCAGATGCTGGCGATCGGGCGCGCGCTGATGATCGAGCCCCGCGTGCTGGTGCTGGACGAGCCCTCGGCCGGGCTGGCGCCCAAGCTGGTCGAGGAATTGTTCGAGGCGCTCGGGCGCGTCAAGGCGGCGAGTGGCTGCGCCATGGTGATGGCGGAGCAGAACTTCGCCGCCGCCATGAGCGTCGCAGATACGTGCCTCGTGCTCGACGAGGGGCAGGTCGCCCTGACCGGGACGATGCAGGACATGGCCGGCAACGAGAAACTCAGGATCGCCTATCTCGGATTTTAGCCTGAGAACCCAAGCGAAGACCTGCCGTCTGCGAGCAGGCGAATTCAGGGAGGAAAGCACGATGTGGACCAAGTTGAGAGGCCTCGTGGCGGGCGCAATGCTCGCAGGGACGGCAATCGCCGCGCCCGCACTCGCACAACAGGCGCCGATCAAGATCGGCGTGCCGCTGCCRCTGACCGGTGCGCTCGCCGGTGGCGGCACCCAGATCCTCTGGGGCATTCAATACGCCGCCGACGAGATCAACGAGGCGGGCGGGCTGTTCGGCCGCAAGATCGAGCTCGTCATCGAGGATACCAAGGGCGAGCCCAATACCTCGGCCAGCATCGCGGCGAAGCTCGCGACGCAGGACAAGGTCGACGCCTTCGTCGGCGGCTTCGGCAGCACCTCGGATTTTGCGCTGCTCAGCGCCGTGCAGCGCTACGAGCCGATCTTCATCCATCCAGGCTCGTCCTCCGTCCGGCTGGAGGAGACCTTCGGCAAGAACGATTGGTACCACCACGTCTACATCTGGGACTATCATCGCCAGAAGGCTGCGGTGAACTTCTTCAAGAGCATTCCGGGCGTAAAGACGCTGGCCATCGCCTATGAGGACAAGCTCTACGGCACCGACGGCGCCAAGTTCACCCAGCAATACGCCAAGGAAGCCGGGCTGGAGGTGGTGATGAACGAGCCCTTCCGTGCTGGGACGCCGGATTTCTCGCCGATCCTCAACCGGGCCAAGGGCCTCAACCCAGACATCCTCTTCCTGATCGGCTATTCCGGGGACAATCTCCAGATCGCCCGGCAGGCCTTGCAGCTCGGCATCAAGCCGAAGCTGCTCGTCACTCRGGGCGCCGGCGAGAAGCGCTCCGATTTCGGCCCAGCCGGCGACAATGTCGTCGTCGTCGATCTCTGGTCGGCCAAGCAGACGACGCCGGGCCTGGCAGAATGGGTCAAGAAAGCCGAGGCGAAGCGTGGCGGCGAAGTCGTGTCGAGCGCGGTGCAGGGCTACGTCGCCATGCAGACCTTGCGCGATGCAGCCAAGRCGGCCGGTTCCTGGGACCGGGCCAAGATCCTGGCCAATCTCGACTCCACGACCTTCGACACGCCCTATGGCAAGGTCGCCTACACGGCCTCGGAGATGGGGGGCAAGCACCAGCTCATCACCGACGCGAGCATGATCGCCGTGCAATACAAGCCCGACGGGGGCCAGGAGGTCGTCTGGCCGGCCGAGAAGGCCGCGGCCAAGATCACCTACCCCGCGCAATAGGGCCCGGCGCAAGAAGAGCCCAGCCAATGCCATCGTCCCGGCCGCCGTCGCGGGCGGCCGGCCACGCGTCAGCAGGAATCACCCATGCCCGAGACATTTTCCGAACGCCTGAGCCGGCCCGGGCTGATCGTCGCGCCGGGCGTCTATGACCTGGTTTCGGCCAAGCTCGCCGACCAGGCCGAATTCGACGCGCTCTACATGACAGGCTTCGGCGTCGTCGCCTCCCATCTCGGCTATCCCGATGCCGGTCTGGCGACCTATACCGACATGGTCGGGCGCGTCCGCCAGATCGCCGAAGGCACCGCGACGCCGCTCATAGCCGATGGCGACACCGGCTATGGCGGCCTGCTCAATGTCGACCATACCGTTCGCGGCTACGAGGCGAGCGGCGCCCAGGCGATCCAGCTCGAAGACCAGGAATTCCCCAAGAAATGCGGCCATACACCGAGCCGCCGGGTGATTCCGCTCGTGGATGCCGTCCGCAAGATCAAGGTCGCGGCCGATGCACGCTCGTCGCCCGCGTTCAAGATCATCGCCCGGACCGATGCCCGCACGGCGCTCGGCCTGGACGAGGCGCTGCGCCGGGGAGAGGCCTTCCTGAAGGCCGGCGCCGATATCCTGTTCATCGAATCGCCCGAAAGCGTCGAGGAAATGGAGCAGATCGGCAGGACCTTCGACGCCCCGCTGGTGGCAAACATGGTCGAGGGTGGCCGCACGCCGATCCTGAGCCGCGCGGAGTTGGAGGGGCTCGGATACAGGATCGCGATCTACCCGGTTGCCGGACTGCTCGCCGCCGCGAGCACGCTGCAGGCGGTTTTCGCGCATCTCAAGTCGACCGGCTCGACGCGAAATTGGGATGGCCAGCTCTACCCGTTCACTGAATTCGTCCACATGATCGGCTTCGAGCGCGTCTGGGCGTTCGAACGAGCGCACGCAGAAGACGGGGAGAGCTGACGTCAGAGATCGAAGCCACCGATCGCTCGCCATCTTTGCGTGCCGGATACGCCAGAACCTGACCTTGGCTCAGCGATGTCAGCTATGGGCCCCGTGCCCTCGTGCATCGTTCTCTCCTGCCCCCGCGTCCGCGACGCGTCCCGGCGCTCGATCTGGACGGAGAGGCTGAAGTCAAGCGCGCCGGAGCAGCGGCCACTCAGGGTGATCCTCGTTTCCCCCTGGTCGTGGCTGAAGCTGCAGGTGAGGGATTGGCTGAACCCGGGGCGTTGATCCT
>NZ_JBFTZN010000106.1:0-24770 GCF_056406775.1 Allobosea sp. P1_A7 | reverse complement strand
CATCAATGGGCCGCGTTCTACCGCACCCCCGAGCAGCGCCCCGGTGTCGCGACTGCCCGCCAGGTCCAGGGCAAGCAGCTCTCCTACAACAACATCAACGACACTGACGCCGCCTTCGAATGCGTCGCCGAGTTCGATCCTGCAGTCTCGGCCGCCTGCGTCATCGTCAAGCACGCCAATCCCTGCGGCGTCGCCAGCGGCAGATCGCTGCTCGAGGCCTATGAGAAGGCGCTGGCTTGCGACCCGGTCTCGGCCTTCGGCGGCATCGTCGCGCTCAACCGCAGGCTTGATGCCGAGGCGGCACGGAAGATCGTCGAGGTCTTCACCGAAGTGATCATCGCGCCCGAGGCCGATGACGAGGCAATCGCAATGATCGCCGCCAAGAAGAACCTGCGGCTGCTGCTGACCGGCGGCCTGCCCGATCCGCGCGGCGGCGGGCTGTCGCTGCGCACCGTTTCCGGCGGCTTTCTCGCACAGGCTCGGGACAACGCCGTCGTCGACGACATGGAACTGCGGGTCGTGACCAAGCGCGCGCCGAGCGAGGCCGAGCTCGCCGATCTTCGCTTCGCCTTCCGCGTCGCCAAGCACGTCAAGTCGAACGCCATCGTCTACGTGAAGGGTCAGGCGACTGTCGGCATCGGCGCGGGCCAGATGAGCCGCGTCGATTCCTCGCGCATCGCGGCCTGGAAGGCGAGCGAGGCTGCGAAGGCTGCTGGCGTTGCCGAGAGCCTCGCCAAGGGCTCGGTCGTGGCCTCCGACGCCTTCTTCCCCTTCGCCGACGGCCTGCTTGCCGCGGCCGAGGCCGGTGCCACGGCGGTGATCCAGCCCGGCGGCTCGATGCGCGACGACGAAGTGATCAAGGCGGCCGACGAGGCCGGCCTCGCCATGGTCTTCACCGGCCATCGCCACTTCCGCCACTGAGGCGCGGACGCCGCAAGGGCCGCTCTCGACCACGGGCGCGGCCTGGTCCTATTCTGCCGGCGTCGCGAGCGAGGCCGGCATGACGCAGACCCATCAGCGGCGCACGCCCTTGCGGACGCGCGTTGCACACGAACACGCCAAGGTCAGCTTCGTCGAGCTGTTCTTCGATCTCGTCTTCGTCTTCGCGATCACGCAGATCTCGCACACATTGCTGGAGCATTTCACGCTGCTTGGGCTCGCCCAGGCCACGCTGCTGCTCGGCGCGGTCTGGTGGGCCTGGGTCTGCACGAGCTGGGTGACCAACTGGCTCGACCCCGACTCGACGCCGGTCCGTCTGATGCTGTTCGTGCTGATGTTCATCGGCCTGGCGCTCACGACCTCGCTGCCGGGCGCATTCGAGGATCGCGGCCTGATCTTCGCCTGCGCCTATGTCGCGATGCAGCTTGGACGCAGCGTCTTCACGCTGATCAGCCTACGGGGCCGCAGCCCCGCCAACTACCGGAACTTCCAACGCATATGCCTCTGGTTCGCGCTGTCCGGCGTGTTCTGGATCATCGGCGGATTAGCCGATGGCGGTCTCCGCTTCGGGTTCTGGGCGCTCGCACTTGCGCTTGAATATGGCGCGCCCTGGATCGGCTTCAGGGTGCCGGGTCTCGGCCGCTCCAGCACCGCCGAATGGGATATCGAAGGCGCGCATCTTGCCGAACGATGCGCGCTCTTCATCATCATCGCGCTCGGTGAATCCGTACTGGTGACGGGCGCCACCGCATCGAAGCTGGCAGCAACGCTGCCCAATTCGCTTGCCTTCGCCAATGCCTTTCTCAGCTCCGTCGCGATGTGGTGGTTGTATTTTCATGTCGGCGCCGAGCGCGGCAGCCAGCGCATCTCCATGGCGGAAGATCCGGGCTCGCTGGCTCGCAGCGCCTACACCTTCATCCCTCTGCTCCTCGTCGCCGGAATCATCCTGGTCGCCGTCGGCGACGAGTTCGTGCTCGCGCACCCGACCGGCCACACCGAGCTCAAGGTGGCGATCGCCGTCATCGCGGGGCCGATCTTCTACGTGATCGGAAATCTGCTCTTCAAGAAGGCCACGGCAGGATGGTATCCGCTGTCCCACCTCGTCGGGCTTGGACTGCTGGTCCTCTGGGCTCCGACGGGCGCGATCCTGCCGCCGCTCGCGCTGAGCTTCGGTGCAACGCTCATCCTGGTCCTGGTCGCGGCCTGGGAAACGCTCTCGCTTCGGCCGAAGGAGGCCTGACGCATGCATACGATGAAGATGCTCTCGGCCGGCTTTGCGCTGCTCGGCCTGCTGCTGTTCCTGGCGCCGCGGGTGAACCGCAGCAGCGCGCACCCCATCGCCTATGCGGTCAAACTGTTCATTCCGCTCTGGCTCGCGGTTTCGCTGATCAATCTCGTCGTTGGCGTGACCCGCGCCGGCTACACGGTTCTCGAGGAGGCTCCGATCCTGCTCATCGTCTTCGGCATCCCGATGGCGATCGCGCTGCTGCTACGCTGGTTCTTTGGAAAGGCCTCGGCATGAGTCTCGAATCGGTTCGCTCGTTCTTCGCGGAGCACGCGCCGGACATCGCCATAATCGAGACTGTAGAGAGCAGTGCGACGGTCTCGCTAGCCGCGGCGGCTCATGGCGTCGAGCCGGCGCAGATCGCCAAGACGCTCTCGCTCCGGATCGGCGAGCGGGTCGTGCTGGTCGTCGCGCGCGGCGATGCACGGCTGGACAACCGCAAGGCCAAGGCGGCCTTTGGCGGCAAGCCGCGCATGCTCGATCTCGGCGAGGTCACCGAGATCACCGGCCATCCGGTCGGAGGCGTCTGCCCCTTCGGGCTTGCCTCCCCGCTACCGGTCTATTGCGACATCACGCTGAAGGCTTTCGATGAAGTCGTGCCGGCTGCCGGATCCGCCCAGAGCGCGCTCCGCATCAGCCCACAACGCATGGTCGAGCTGACCAAGGCCGAATGGGTCGATGTCTGCCAGGAACCGGCCTGACGGGCCTCAGCCCTTGCCGCCGACGCGCTCGATCAAGGCCATTGCGGCAGCCGGGTTGCGGATCTTGTCGCCGCTGATGACATATAAAAAGACATCGCGGCCGCCCTGCACTCCTGCGGGCGTCGCGACTGTGTCGAGATCCTTCGGCACCTCGCCTTCCGCCCAGCGACGGGCGCGCTCGGCCCAGGCGTCTAGGTCTGTGGCCGAATAGCCGTTTGGTTCGGCCTCCTGCGTGCCCATGATGCGGCTATAGACGAAAGGCGCCGTCGGATCGGCAATCTGCGTGTATTTGGAATCCGCWGCAGTGACGACCGCTACGCCGTATTCGCGCAGCAGCGCGACGAAGTCCGGCGAGCGAAAACTGTCATGGCGAACCTCGACGGCGTGGCGGAGCGCGCGGCCTTCGACGGATTTCGGCAGCAGTTTCAGGAAAGCTTCGAAATCCACCGGGTCGAAGGCCTTGGTCGCCATGAACTGCCAGTTGATCGGGCCGAGCTTCTCCCTGAGCTCCAGCACGCCGCCCGTGATGAATTTCTCGATCGAGGGGCCAGCTTCCGCAAGCACGCGGCGGTTGGTGATATAGCGTGAACCCTTCAACGAGAAGACGAAGCCGTCCGGCGTCTCCTCGCGCCATTTGGCGAAGCTTTCGGGCTTCTGCGAGCCGTAATAGGTGCCGTTGATCTCGATCGAAGTCAGCTTGCTGCTGGCATATTCGAGCTCGCGCTTCTGGGAGAGACCGTCAGGGTAAAAGCTGCCGCGCCAAGGCTCGAAAACCCAGCCTCCGATGCCGATCCTGATGGCGCCCTTTGCTGCTGCGGACATGACGGCTCCTCGTTCAAGCTGGCTGGCGGCATTCTTGTCGCAAACGGGCATTGAGACCACCCGCTTTCGGAGAGCCGTCCCAACCCGTCTCGTCATATCGTGGCCAAACGGCTTGTCAGCGCCTGTCAGCAGACGTTCGACGACCCGGCCTCAGCCGTCGCGCAACCGCTTGTGCAGACCAGCGGCGTCCAGGCCGCCCAGATCCAGCAACGGCAGGAGATCGTTCTCCGCCCTGAAATCCCGCGCGCAGACCGCATTGAACAGCGCGATGCCGGCCTGATGCAACGGCACTGCCACGCCCGTGATGGCGCCGAGCAGTTCGAGCGGCACGAGCCCGAAGGGCACGTCCTCCGTGATGAAGCGGGTATCGAGCGTCTTCGGCCCCATCAGCTCCGGGCGCATGGCATAGACCGCGGTAGCCATCTCGCCGACAGGGCCAGGCGTGACGCCGAAGGACAGGGCATAGTGATCCTGCACACTGCGCACCGCGAGTCCGAAGGCCGCCGCAAGCGCGAGCCGCTCCGCGTCCATCGCATCGATGATGCGGCCGACGCCGCGCGTCGTGCTCCCGTAATTCGGCCAATCCTCGCCCTGTTCCGCGCGGGTCAGATTGCACAGCATGCTCGCCATATGCCCGGGCGGATTGAGGTTGCTCAGCATGATGGCGAGCAGGTCTTCACGGGGCTCGAACCGATCGCCGAACAATGCCTGGCAGATCGAGTGCCCCTCCGCTGCGAAGCGTCGCGGCCCGGTCGCGACGTCGAGCCGGGCACGGATGCCGGAGATGTTGACGCTGCGCGGCCCCGTCTTGCGCGCGGTCAGCGCGGTCGTCGCCCAGGCGGCAATCGGCAGCGTGATCCCGCGCTTCGCCAACAGGTCATGCAGATAGAGTGCGGCAAAGGAGCTATGCGCGCTGATGACCACGCTCTGGCCGTGATGCAGATGCTCCGAAAGCGTTTCCAGCACGGTTCGGAAGCCATTGGCCGGCACCGCCACGATGACGGTTTCGGCGCCCGCCACGGCGTCCGCACAGCTCTGCGCGACCGCGATGGGCAAGGATGCGACGATCTTCCCGGTTACCGTCAGTTCCGCGCGCCCGGCGAAATCCGAGAGGGCCACTCCGCTCGGCGACCACAGCACCGGCTGATGCCCATGTTGCGTCAGATAGGCGGCATAGCCTCGGCCGATACCGCCGGAGCCGATGATGGCGACACGCATGTTCGATGGACTCTTGCTGCGTGGACGGCTCAGTCGCGAACCGGTTCGCCGAGCGTATGCATCAGCCGGTTGGCCCAGCCGAAGATCGAGGCGGAAAGGATCAGGTCGAGGATTTCAAGCTTCGACAGTCCAAGATCGCGCAACGCGGCAATATCCGCCGGTGTCGCCTCGGACGGCGTCTTCGAGAGCCTGACCGCGAAATCGAAGATCGCCTGCTGGTGTTCCTCCAGCTCGGCATCGACGCCATCGGCGAAGATTGCTTCGATCACGTCTGTCCGCTTCGTCAACTGGTTGAAGCGCGAGGCATGCACTGCCGCGCAGTAGACGCAGCGATTGACGATCGAGGCGCCGACTGCCCCAAGCTCCCGTTCGGCCGAGGACAGTCCGCCCCTGCCATACATGATGGCGTTGAAGAGCGGCGAGCGCACCTTCAGGGATTCGGGATCATGCGCGAGCGTGAGGACATAGGCCGAAACCTTCTTGTTCGACGGCGTGATCTGCAGCGCATCGAGCTGCTCCGGCGTCGCGTCCTCGAGCGCGACCGGCGTGACATAGGGCGACCAGCGCGGCACCTCGGCCGTGAACTCATGGACCGGAGCGCTCACAGGACCTCCTCCAGCAGCCGCAGGCCGGCAATCACGCGGACCTGGTAATTGACGAAGGCAGCAAGCTCGGCGAGCCGGACGATGTCGGGCTCCGCGATGCCTGCCGCCTTGAGCGCCTCGATATCCGCCCGCGTCGCGTCCTTGACCGTCTTCGTCAGGATGTCGACATGACGCGTGACCGCGATGAGCCGCGCATCCGCGCCGAGTTGCTCAAGGGCCGCGCCCGAAGCGATCGCCGCCAGCGCGGAGGTCTCTCCGGCTTGGCCGAGCAGTTCCCGGTAGTGAGCGGCCAGCCCGGAATCCCCGTTCCATCGGGCCATCCTGACCGCCAGCGCCGCACGTTCGGCATGGCTCAGACCGCCCGGCTCGCGCGGCAGCAGGACCGCGTCATGGCTGGCCTGGCTCATCTCCATGATCCCGGAGCGCTCTGATACGGCGTCCGCAAGTTGGGAGCCCGCCTTCAGCCCCGCCAGGCTCTCGATCAGATTCGTCCCGCTCAATCCCATCTCCCCTCGCCGTGACGAGCGATGTTTAGGATCGGCGAAGGCGAAGGTCCACCCGTCGATCTATGCGGGTCCGGTTGCCGGCTATATGACAGATTCATGATCCGACGCGCGGCACGTCTCTGCCTTGCCCTTGCGGCTTCCGCCTGGCTTGCCGCCGGCCCGGCAGAAGCTCGCCGCGTCCAGATCATCACCTCGTTCCCGCCCGCCTTCTTCGAGCCCTTCCGGACGGCATTTCGCAATCGGCACCCGGACATCGCGGTCGAGGTCGTGCAGCGCAAGACCACCGCAGCCGTTGCGGATATCCGGACGCAGCAGCGTCAGGAGGCCGATCTGTTCTGGGCCTCGGCCCCCGACGCCTTCGAGTTGCTGAAACGGACCAGGCTGCTGGCACCGCTGCAGGCCCGGGCGACCGGCGCCCCCGAGACCATCGCAGGCTATCCCGTCAATGATCCGGATGGGCACTATCTCGGCTTCGCCGTCTCGGGCTACGGGCTGGTCTACAACCCGTCCTATCTTGCGGCGCGTGGGCTCCCGGTACCGCGCAACTGGGCCGACCTTGCCGCCCCCGCCTATGCCGGCCATATCGGCCTGACCTCGCCGGCCCGCTCCGGCACGACGCACCTGATGGTCGAAGCCCTGCTGCAATCGCTCGGCTGGGAACGTGGCTGGGCGCTCTGGTCCGAGATCGGGGGCAATCTCGCCACCATCACGGCGCGCAGTTTCGGCGTGACGGCCGGTGTGTCGCGCGGCCGCTTCGGCATCGGTATCTCGATCGATTTCCTGGCAGAAACCGCCGGCGCGGAGGGCGAGACCAGCCGCTTCCTGCTGCCGGAGGAGACGCTCTTTGCACCAGCCAGCATCGCACGGCTGGCAACGTCACCCAATCCGAAGGAAGCCGAGCTCTTCATCGACTTCGTGCTCTCGCCCGAGGGCCAGAAACTGCTGCGCGAGCCGCGGATCGGCCGGCTTGCTGTCTCACCGGCTGCCTATGGTGCCGACGAGGCGCCGCCGCATCTTTCGGACCTGTCGGGCCTCTTCAACCGGACACGCTTCGATGCCGGGCTGTCGGCCGGCCGCTACGAACTGGTCAACATCATCTTCGACGAGTGGATCACCTTCCGCCGCGCGGAGCATGCCCGGCTCTGGCGCAGCCTCCAGGGGCTGGAGGCCGCGCTTCTCGCCTATCCCGACGGGCAGGCCGCCCGCCTCGTGACCGAAGCGCGCGGAGCGCTGGTGCGGCCGCCCATCTCCGCCTCGGAACTCGGCCAGCCCGAACGCTTTCGCGATCTTGTGCGTGTGCCTCGGGGCCTGGCCGTTCCAGAGGCACAGGCGCGTATCGAAGCCGAGATCCGCAGCGCAATAGCAGCCCAGGCCGCTGACGCCACAGTCAGGTTGCGACAGGCTGCCGAACGGCTCGCCGCCGCAGGGTGGACCAACGCGGATGACGGGCTGGCCGGAGGGCTGCCATGAGGCGCCTCTGGCGAGACCGACGTTTCGGCATCGGCGAACGCCTGATCGCCGCCTTTCTCGGCGTCGGTCTGTTCGCCGTCGGCGCCGGCATCGTCGGCGTCATCTCCTATGAGCGCCTGAGCACGGAACTGGCGGCCATCGCCCGCGATCATCTGCCGGGCCTGGCCTCTTCGGCGAGGCTCGCCGAAGCCAGCGCGCGCGTCATCGCCAGCATGCCCGAGCTTGCCAATGCCGAGCGGCGCGACGCCTATGAACGCAGCCGACGACTTGTCGGAGAACGGCTGGACGAGCTCGACCGGGTCCTGGCTGAGCGGGCCGAGGGAGGGTTCGCCTCGCCCGCCCTCGCCGCGGTTGCGACGGAAATCCGCAGCAATCTCAAAGCCATCGATGCGGTCTCGGAGCGACGCTTCCCGCTTGGCGAGCGCAATCGCGCCATCGGTGAGGAACTGCGCTGGCTCCAGGCCGATCTCCTCGACGAAATCGAGCCGCTCACCGACGATGCCCGCTTCAATATCGAGACGGCGCTCGGCCAGGCCGGAACCGATGCACCAAGCGCGGCCAAGCCGAATGCCATTCGCGAGGAGACCCGCAAGAGCGCGGCGTTGATGACGCTGAATGCCCAGGCGAACCTGATCGTCGGACTTTACGGGCGGCTCGGCGTGGTCCGCACCCGCGAGGATATGGAGCAGACGGGCCACGTCATCGGCGAGGCGGTCGACCAGCTCGAAATCGAGACCAGGGCACTGAATGGCTGGCCCGATACCATTACCGTCAGGCAGATTGCCCAACGGCTGATCGGACTTGCCGATGCCGGCACCGGACTGCCCGCCATCAAGCGTGCCGAGCTGGCGGCCCAGGCCGACGCGCAACGCCTGATCACGGAAAGCCGACGGCTGGTCAGCGAGCTCGGCACACTGGTCTCCCAGGAGGTCCAGAGAACGGAAGCAACCGCGAAGGCCGCTGCCGAGCGTTCGGCTACAGCGATCAGGCTCGGCCGCAACCTGCTCCTGGCGATCGCCGCCGCCTCGCTGATCGGAGCCCTTCTGATCGGCTGGTTCTATGTCCGCCGGCATCTCGTCGCGCGGCTGCGCGTGCTCGCCGAAGCCGCGACCAGCATCGCCAGCGGGCAGTCCTCTGCTGTTTTGCCCCACGCCGGCAATGACGAGCTCGGCGACCTCGCCCKGGCGCTCGCGGTCTTCCGGCAGACCCGCGACGACCTGATCCAGGCGGCCAAGCTCGCCGCGCTCGGCCAGATGGCTGCCGGCCTCAGCCACGAACTCAACCAGCCGCTGGCGGCGATTCGCTCCCATGCCCATAACGGCGTGCTGCTGCTGGAGCGCGAGCGTCCAGACGAGGCCCGCCACGCCATCATGCGCATCCAGGCGCTGACAACGCGCGCCGCCGACTTGATTGCTCACCTCAGGCGCTTTGCCCGCAAGCCGGGCGTGACGCTTTCTCCCGTCGAGGTCGGCGGTGTGGTCGAGACGGCGCTGTCGCTCTTCGGTCCGCGTCTCGATGCCGGGCAGGTGACGCTGAAGCAGGACATGCCAGGCGAAAGGCTCTATGTCCGCGCCGAGGAAATCCGGCTGGAACAGGTCCTAGTCAACCTCATCGCCAATGCCCTCGATGCCATCGCCGGCCGGCCGGACCCGACGCTCGCGATCGGCGCGGCCCAACGCGGCAAGGCCGTCGAGATCTGGGTCGAGGATAACGGGCCCGGCATCGACCGCGCGCATCTGGAGCGAATCTTCGACCCGTTCTTCACGACCAAGCCGGTCGGCTCGGGGCTCGGCCTCGGCCTCTCGCTCTCCTACAACATCATCAAGGACCTTGGCGGCACGCTCGCCGTCGCCAGTTCCGGTCCCGCCGGCACACGCTTTCTGATTATGCTCGAAGCCCTGCCGAACCGCGCAATGGCTGCCATGGAAATTGACGCATGAATGCGCCAAGGATTGTTCTCGTCGACGACGATGCCGAGGTTCTCGAGGCCTGCCGGCTGACCTTGGAGCTCGAAGGCTTCGAGGTCGCGGCAAAGCGCTCGGCCGACGCAGCCCTTCCCCTGCTGACCCGCGACAGCCCCGTCGTTCTGGTCAGCGATGTCCGGATGCCTGGCCGCGACGGCTTTGGCCTGCTGGCGGCGGTCAGGGCGATCGACCCGGAAATTCCGGTCGTGCTCGTCACCGGCCATGCCGACGTCCCCATGGCGGTGAAGGCGATCCGCGACGGCGCCTGGGATTTCGTCGAGAAGCCGGCCGATCCCGTGCTCCTCACCGAGACCGTCCGCCGGGCGAGCGATTACCGCCGGCTGATCATCGAAAACCGGCAGCTGCGTGCCGGAGCCACCCCCGACGACCCGTGGATCGCACGGCTTGTCGGCGCCTCGCCGGCGATCGTCCGTTTGCGGCAGCGGCTGACCCTCATGGCCGATGCCGATGCCGATGTACTGCTCTTCGGCGAAACGGGGACCGGCAAGGAGGTCGCGGCCCGCGCACTGCACGATCTCGGCAAGCGCCGCAGCGGCCGCTTCGTCGCGGTGAACTGCGGCGCCATTCCCGAAACCATGATCGAGAGCGAGCTTTTCGGCCATGAGGCCGGCTCCTTCACCGGTGCGCGCGAGCGGCGCATCGGCAAGATCGAGCATGCCAGCGGCGGCACGCTCTTTCTCGACGAGATCGAGTCGATGCCGATGGCCGCGCAGGTCCGGCTGCTGCGCGCGCTCCAGGAGCGACGCATCGAACGCCTCGGCTCCAACCGCGAGATCGCGGTCGATATCCGCATCGTCGCGGCAACAAAGGCGGACCTCGCTGCATTGGCCAAGGCCGGCGGATTTAGAGAGGACCTCGTCTATCGCCTCAATGTCGTGACGCTTCGCCTGCCGCCCCTGCGCGATCGGCGCGAGGACATTCCATTGCTGTTCCAGCACTTCCTCGGGCTCGCCGCCGCTCGCGTCGGCCGCTCCGCCCCGCCGCTCGGCCGCGATCTGCTGCAGCGCCTGTCACGGCAGGACTGGCCCGGCAATGTCCGCGAATTGCGCAACGCCGCCGAACGCAGCCTGCTGGGGATGGACGAGGATTTCGATGATCACGAGACCGTCGCCGGACCATCGAGCGCCGAACTGACGCTGGAAGAACAGATCGCGCTCGCCGAAGCCGAGGTGATCGGCGCGGCGTTGAAACGCCATGGCGGCCGGATCGGCGTCACGGCAGCCGCCCTCGGCATCACCCGCAAGACCCTTTACCTCAAGATGCGCCGCTACGGATTGAGTGGCGCGGCAGCGCTTCCCGACTGACGTGGCGATGTTACCGTCCTGACCCATCCCCTCGACGCGACGGTTACCGCAACGACCCGCAGAGACCGCGAACTGCGCGCGCGAACCGGGATTTCCTCAACATAATCAACACGACGCCCGGTTGGCATCGTCGTTGCTGACAGATGTGCATCGGCCTCGACGCCGGGTGAGCAAAAACTGTCTTGGAGGAAATCATGGTCAATCGCAGGGTCGCACTCGCGGCCGCCCTCGGCCTGTCGCTCAGCACGTCATTCGCAACCATCGCCCTCGCCCAGGCCCCGGCCGGCAAGGTCACCGTCGTCACCTCCTTCTCCAAGGACGTGACCGACCCGATCAAGAAGGCCTTCGAGAAGGCGGTTCCGGGCGTCACGCTCGAGGTTCAGAACCGCAACACCAATGCCGGTGTGAAATATGTCGAGGAGACAAAGGCCAACAACCAGGTCGATCTCTTCTGGGCATCGGCTCCTGACGCCTTCGAAGTGCTCAAGGGCAAGAAGCTGCTGACGCCCTACAAGCCCAAGGCGGCCGGCATCCCCGAGAAGATCGGCTCCTATCCGATCAATGATCCGCAGGGCTTCTATTTCGGCTTCGCGGCATCGGGCTACGGCATCATGTGGAATGATCGCTACGCCAAGGCCAACAAGCTGCCGGAGCCGAAGGACTGGCAGGATCTCGCCAAGCCGGCCTTCTACGACCATGTCTCGATCGCCTCGCCGGCCCGCTCCGGCACGACGCACCTGACCGTCGAGACCATCCTTCAGGGCGAAGGCTGGGAGAAGGGCTGGCGCACGCTCAAGGAGATGTCGGGCAATTTCCGCTCGATCACGGAACGTTCGTTCGGAGTGCCGGAGGCGGTGAACTCCGGGCAGGTCGGCGTCGGCATCGTCATCGACTTCTTCGCCTTCTCGGCGCAGGCGTCCGGCTTCCCGGTCAAGTTCGTCTACCCGACCGTGACCACCGTCGTGCCTGCCAATGTCGGCATCATCGCGAACCCACCGAACAAGGCGGCGGCCGAGGCCTTCGTCGAGTTCCTGCTCTCGCCGGCCGGCCAGGAGGTCCTGCTCGACCCCGGCATCCGCCGCCTGCCGGTCAATCCGGCCGTCTATGCCAAGGCCGGCGCCGACTATCCCAACCCCTTCACCGATCCGCGCTTCCAGAAGATGATCGGCTTCGACGTCGACAAATCCGAAGCCCGGACCGCTGTCGTCGACACTCTGTTCGACCAGCTGATCTCCTTCCAGCTCGATGCGCTGAAGGGCGTCACCAAGACGCTGCACGAGGTCGACGCCGCGCTGGCGAAGAAGCCCAACGCCCAGGCCAAGGCTGCAGCCGATGAGGCACGCAACCTGATCGCAGCCATGCCGGTCTCGGAAGCGCAGGCTGCAAGCGCGGAACTCCGCGGCGCCTTTACCGGCGGCAAGGAGAAGGGCGCCAGACAGGCGGAGCTCGAGAGCCAGTGGGCCAATGCCGCCCGCGAGAATTACGCCAAGGCCAAGACCAAGGCCGAGGAAGCCCTCAAGCTCGCGCGCTGAGCCGTCGCCGCTGCCGTCATCCCTGCCGTAGCGACGTGAAGAGCCGGGATCCATGCCGGCCTCCCATTGGAGGCTCGGGCATGGATCGCGGATCTCCGCGCGGCCGTCTGGCATGATGGCGCGGGCTTTATCGATCGAGCCTCTTTCGGGAACTCCCCATGACCGCCGTCCCCGCGCTCTCGCGCCCCAAACGCATGTCGGCGACGCCTGGCCAGATCGCGCTCGCGCTGGCCATTGCAGCCTTCCTGCTGTTCTTCCTCGTGCTGCCGGTGGCAACGGTGATCTATGTCGCCTTCACCGAGAAGGGTACGAACAGCTTCACGCTGATCAATTTCTACGACTTCTTCCGCACCGAGCTGTTCATCCGGTCGTTCTGGAACTCGGTCTATGTCTCGGCCATGTCGGTGGTCTGGGCGTCGGTCTTCGCACTGCCGCTGGCCTATCTGACGACGCGTTTCGTCTTCCGCGGCGCTGCGGTCGTCCAGACGCTGGGTTTCCTGCCCCTGATCATGCCGCCCTTCGTCGGCGCCGTGGCGATGCAGCTCTTCTTCGGCCGCAACGGCTCGATCAACCTGCTGCTGGATGATTGGTTCGGCTTCAAGATCGGCTTCATGGAAGGGCTGAACGGCGTCATTTTCGTCCAGTCGGTCCATTATTTCCCGTTCATCCTGATCAATCTCTCGGCGGCGCTGCGCAATATCGACCGGGCCATGGAAGAGGCCGCGCAGAATCTCGGCTCCTCCGGCTTCCGCCTCTTCCGCCGCATCGTCTTCCCGCTTGCCATGCCGGGCTATCTCGCCGGCGCCTCGCTGGTCTTCGTCAAGGTCTTCGACGATCTGGCGACCCCCCTCCTGCTCAACGTCAAGGACATGCTGGCGCCGCAGGCCTATCTGCGGGTGACCTCGATCGGGATTGCCGACCCGATGGGCTATGTCATCTCGGTCGTCCTGATCATCGCCTCGGTCGTCGCCATGTGGCTGTCGGCGCTGGCGCTGAAGGGCCGCGACTACGCCACGACCCAGCGCGGCGGCGGCGGCCTCGCCAAGCGTGTGATGTCACCGACCGAGGCCATCTTCGGCTATGGCGTCGTCATCCTGATCCTGGCGCTGGTGCTCGCGCCGCATCTGGGACTGCTGCTGCTCTCCTTTGCGACGATCTGGTCCTATTCGCCGCTGCCGGACGCCTTCACCGTCGCTCATTACGCCCGCGTCTTCGGCGAGAGCTCCGTCTACATCAAGAACACGCTGATCTATGCCAGCATCGCAGGCGGGATCGACATCGTGCTCGGTGTGGCGATCGCCTATCTCGTGCTGCGGACGAAGCTGGTCGGCCGCGAATGGCTCGACTGGACGGCGTCGGCGGCACTGGCGATCCCGGGTGTGGTGCTCGGCATCGGCTACCTCCGGACCTTCTACGGCATCACCTTGCCGGACGGCACGCCGCTCGCCTCGCTCTGGATCACCATCGTGCTGGCGCTCGCGATCCGGCGCCTGCCCTATGCGCTGCGCGCCTGCCACGCGGCGCTGCAGCAGATCTCGGTCTCACTTGAGGAGGCGGCGGAGAATCTCGGCGCCACCAAATCCCGGACAGTGCGCCGCGTCGTCGTCCCGCTGATGGCAGGCGGCATTCTCGCCGGCTTCGTCACCAGCTTCTCGACCGCGGCGGTCGAGCTCTCGGCCACGCTGATGCTGGTGCAGTCCAACTCCGACGCGCCACTGGCCTATGGGCTCTATGTCTTCATGCAGTCCGCCGCCGGACGCGGGCCTGGTGCGGCGCTTGGCGTCGTCGCGGTCATCCTCGTCGCGGCCTGCACCTTCCTCTCCCATCTCATCATCGAACGCAGCCAGAAGGCCAAGGGAATGGGCCACTGATCATGAACGCCATCGCACCGCTCGCTACCAAAGCCGTCGCCGTCGATATCGAGGACATCAATCTCTCCTACGGCACCAATCATGTGCTGAAGAACGTCAACCTCGCGATCCGGCCCGGTGAATTCTTCGCCTTTCTCGGGCCATCGGGCTGCGGCAAAACCACGCTGCTCCGCCTCATCGCCGGCTTCAACCAGGCCGATACCGGCCAGGTCCGGATCGGCGGCCAGGACATTTCCACCCTGCCGCCCTGGAAGCGCGATGTCGGCATGGTCTTCCAGTCCTATGCACTCTGGCCGCATATGACGGTCCGCAAGAACGTCGCCTTCGGTCTGGAGGAGCGCGGCGTCGCCCGCGCCGAGATCGAGCGGCGCGTCGGGGTCGCGCTCGACCTGGTCGGGCTCGGCCATCTCGGCGACAGGCGCCCATCCCAGCTCTCCGGCGGCCAGCAGCAGCGCGTCGCGGTCGCGCGCACCGTCGCGGTCGAACCGAAGGTCCTGCTGCTCGACGAGCCGCTCTCCAATCTCGACGCCAAGCTGCGCGTGCAGGTGCGGCGCGAGCTGCGCGACCTGCAGCAGCGCCTCGGCCTGACGACGATCTTCGTCACCCACGACCAGGAGGAGGCCAACACGATCTGCGACCGCATCGCGGTGATGAACGAGGGCATCGTCCAGCAGGTCGGCACCCCGATGGACCTTTACGAGCGCCCGGCCAATCTCTTCGTCGCGAATTTCCTTGGTACCGCCAATATCCTCGAGGGCAAGGTTGTCGGCAGCGGCACCGAACGCGCCTTCGAGGTCAAGGGCGGCGCGAGGCTGCCGATCCCGGGCGATGTTGCCGTCCCGACCGGCGCCAAGCTGGTCTTTCGTCCCCAGCATGCGACTCTCGGTGCCGCAGGCGCCACGCATGCTGGACAAGTCGCGTTGCCGGGCAGGATCGCGCATCGCGAGTTCCTGGGTTCAAGCATGCGCTACGGCGTCACGATCGGCGAAACCGAGGTCTCGGTCGACCTGCCCTTCCAGTCGGGCGGCGACCTGCATGAGGTCGCGGCACCCGTCAGCCTGTCGCTGTCGCCGAGAACCGCGCTCTGGCTGGAGCGCTAAAGCATCGGCCAGGAAAGTGAATTGAGGTTTTCGGGGAAAGCCGATGCAAGCACGGAAGCCTGGATCATCGGACCGGATACGGTATCCCGTCAGATGATCCAGCCCTGGCGAGAATCACGACCAATGCGCGGCGCCGGGCAAGGCCATGACGAATATCCATTTGCCAGAACGGTGCCGCGCCGCTCAGAGTTGGTGCATCCCGTGATGCCGTGACGGCTATTTGCTTGCGCGACATCGCTCGCCGACCTTGCGCAAGAGACCTTCGCCATGAGCCCGCCTGCCGCCGCCCGCATCGACATCGAGCGCTTCTGGACGACAATAGAACGGTCGGGCGAGATCGGCCCGGGCCGGCCGGGCGGTCTCTCCAGGCTTGCCCTGTCGGATGCCGACAAGCAGGTCCGCGACGAGTTCGTCGGCTGGTGCCGGGAGGCCGGCCTCACCGTCCGCATCGACGGAATCGGCAATATCTTCGCCCGGCGTCAGGGCCGCGACGACACGCTGCCTCCCGTCGTGATGGGAAGCCATCTCGACACGCAGGTGAATGGCGGCCGCTTCGACGGCATCGCCGGCGTGCTCGGCGCGCTCGAAGTCTGCCGCACGCTCGATGCGCTCGGCCATCGCACGCGCCGCCCGCTGGAGATCGTGAACTGGACCAATGAGGAGGGCGGCCGCTTCTCCCCGCCCATGGTCGGCTCGGGCTGCTTCACCGGCACCTACACACTGGACTGGGCCCGCGGTCGCACCGACGATGACGGAATCAGCCTCGGCCAGGAGCTGCAGCGCATCGGTTATCTCGGCGAGATGGAGGCAAGCCCGCACGCCTTCGACGCCTATTTCGAGTTCCATATCGAACAGGGCCCGATTCTCGACCGCGAGGGCATGCAGGTCGGCGTCGTTACCGGCGGCTACCCCAGTTGCGGCATGCTCGTCGAATTCCGAGGCGAGACCGCCCATACCGGTCCCTGGCCGATGGAGCGGCGCAGGAACGCCCTGGTAGCCGGCGCGCGCCTTCTCACTGCGGTCGACGATATCGGCTGGGAGAACGCCGGCACGGGCGGCAAGGCGACAGGTTCGCGGCTCGTCGCCTGGCCGAACAAGCCCGGCATCCTGTCGGACTGGGCGCAGGCGGTTTGCGACGTCCGCCATCCCGACGCGGAGACGACCCTGGTCATGGCCGAGCGCGTGCGCCGCGCCATTGGCGAAGCCGCAGCACGCGGCGGCTGCACGGCCGAAATCCTCGACACCTGGAACTGGGGCGGACGGATTTTCTCGGGCGAACTGATCGAGGGCATCCGCTCTGTCTCGCTCGGGCTCGGCTACCGGACGCAGGATATCCTGAGCCAGGCCGGGCACGACGCCTATTTCGTCGCCCGCCATGCTCCGACGGCGATGATCTTCGCGCCGTGCAAAAACGGCATCACCCATAACAACCTGGAACTCTGCACGCGCGAGGATCTGGAGCCCGGACTGAATGTCCTGTTGCGCTCCGTCGTCGCGCGTGCCGATCGATAGGGGCTCCGTCGCCCCGCGCGATGCCGATGTCTAGGACGGGTGGCTGAAGCGAGCGACCCGCGCATCCTTCATCAGGTTGCAAAAGTCAGGTCCACTGACGCGCACCAACGTCCTGTGGTCACCACCCTCGAAATAGACGTCCCTGGCGTCATGAAGGCTTTCATCGAGGATCACCGGCACGTCATAGGCCGATCCGATCGGCGGAACCGCACCCAGGTCGCAATCGACGAACAGCGAACTCACCTCATCCTCCGAGGCGAGGCCGAGCCGCTGGTGTATCACATCCTGCAAGGTGGAGAGTTCGATCCGGTGTGTGCTGGGAACGACGGCCAGGACGTAGCCACTCTCATGGTGAACCACCACGGATTTGGCCAGCCTGCTGCCCGGGACATGCGCGCCAGGGCCGGGGCACAGGCTCCGCCCGTGCGAGCCGGCGAGCCTTTGACACGCGGCTGTGGATCCGGGCTCCGGGCCTCGGCTAACCGATCGTCCCGGAACCTCTCGATTGTCTGCCCGCCAGCGGCCTCAGCTCAGGCTTGAGCGCTTCATGAAGGCGCCGCCCTTCATGATCAGCGGCATATGCCGGCCCTGGCGGGTCAGCAACGCCAGGTCCTTCAGCGGGTCGCCGTCGACGACGACCAGGTCGGCATGGGCGCCCGGCGCGACCGTACCGATCTTGCCTTCGAGCCCGAGCAGCTTCGCCGCGACATGGGTGGCCGCACCGATCACCTCATGCGCCGGCAGGGCGCGGCCGCGAATGACGAACTCCTCGGACTGATGACGATGCATCTCGCCGAGAAGATCGCTGCCATAGGCCATGGGCAGGCCCGCCTTCCTCATGATGGCGAGCGAATCCATGCCGGCGACACGGACATTCTCGACCTTGGCGATGGAATCCGGCGGGAAACCGAGCTTGCCGCCTTCGCTGGCGAGCTTGTCATAGGTCACCAGGGTCGGCACGGCGACGGCGCCCTTCGCGGCGGCGAGCTTGGCTGTATCCGCCTGGATCAGGTTGCAATGTTCGAGCGAGTGGACGCCAGCCTCGACGCAGCGGCGGATCGCCTCGTCCGTATAGACATGGGCCGAGACATAAGTGCCGGCCATCCGGGCTTCCTCGACGATCGCCTCGAGCTCGCTCACGGAATAGCCGAGGAAATGGATCGGATCGGTCGGAGAGGCACAGCCGCCATTGGCCATGATCTTGATGAAATCGGCTCCGCCCTTGAGCTCCTCGCGAGCCGCCCGGCGCACCTGGTCGATGCCGTCGCAAATGCGGCCGAGAGCGCCGAGTCGATGACGGGTCGTCACCGCCTCGCGATCGTCATAGCGGCCGCGGAAATCGGCATGGCCGCCGGTCTGGCTCAGCGCCTTGCCAGAAATGACGAGGCGCGGTGTGGGGAAATGCCCCTCCTCGGTCGCAACCTTCAGCCCGAAATCGGCGCCGCCGACATCACGCACCGTGGTGAAGCCGCGCAGCAGCATCTCGCGCATGATCACGAGGGAGCGCACCGTCACGAGGGAGTCCGGCAGCGCCGCATTGCGCCCGAGATCGGCGACGCCGGCGATGACATGCACATGCGCGTCGATCAGCCCGGGCATCAAGGTCCGGCCCGCCAGATCGATCACCTTCGCCTTGCCGGCGGACACGGTCTTGCCGACCTCGCGGATCGTCCCGCCCTCGACCAGGACTGAAACCGGTGCACCGCGCTCCGGCGCGGTGCCGTCGACGATGCGGGCATTGGTGAAGAGGGTGGAAGCCACGGCAATTCTCCAGTCGGATGGGAGCTGTCAGACAGCGCGCGCTGCTGCGCGGGCAGCCAGGAATGCGGGAACCAGCAGAGGCGCCAGCCGCTCAACCAGCGGCACATGCTCCTCGCGATAGAAGCCTTCCGGCGCGAGCAGGTTGATCGTGCCAACGACCTTGCCGTCATAGAGCGCCGGGACATTGATGACCGAGCCGAGGCCCATGCTCTCGATCAGCACGTGATCGAAGAAGGCCCAGCGGATTCCGGCCTTGTCGCGCCCGAGATAGGGCTTGCGCCCCTTCAGCACATGGTCGCCCCAGGGCGTCGGCCCCATCGTCTTGCGGCCCGAGACCGGATATTCGGCCGGGCGGTTCGAATAGATACGCGCGACCTCCTCGCCATCGACGTAGAGCAGGGTGAAGAGCTCATGCCCGACGAGCTGCTTGGTCACAGCCTCGAAGGCCTTGAACAGCGTGTCCGGCTGGCCGGGCTCTGCAAGCAGGCGCGACAGGGCGGCAAGATCATCGGACATCGTGAACTCCGGGATTCAGGCTTTGAAAGGAACGGGTTTGGGTGCACGTGGAATGCGTTCGGGCAGGAGCCCCTGCGGCCGCAGGTGCAGGACGAGGATCAGCGCGAGCCCGACCAGGATCTCGCGCAGTGCCGCGACCTGGACAGGCTGCAGACCTGGCACCCATTCGGTGGCGAAGCGCGTCGCCTCGAGGAAGATCACGACGAGATAAGCGCCCACGACCGCGCCGCTCGGGCGACCGACACCGCCGGCAGTCACCGCCAGGAAGATGTAGATCGTGATCAGCGGCTGGAAATGGTCAGGCGACACATAGGACTGGAAATGCGCATAGAGCGCGCCGGCCAATGCCGCGATGGCAGCTGAGAGCGCGAAGGCCTGGAGCTTGAAACGCAGCACCGTCTTTCCGGCGAAGGCCGCAAGCTGCTGATCCTCGCGGATCGCCTTCATCGCCCGGCCATAGGGCGAGCCGTCGAGCCGACGCAGCAGCAGCCAGACGCCGGCCACGATCAGCGTGACCAGACCGAGATAGAACAGGTTGAAGCCCATGAGGCCGAGCTCGGCCTTCAGAGGCGCCTTGATCCCGGAAATGCCGTCGGATCCCTTGGTGAGCCAGCGCTCGTTCAATGCAACGAGCCGGATCACCTCGGCAAAGCCGAGCGTGACGATGGCGAGATAGTCGTCGCGCAGGCGCAAGGTCGCGAATGTGACGACAAGCCCGACCACCGCGCCGACCGCGAGCGCCGCGGTCCAGCCGAAGAGCACCGGCGCCCCTGCCCCAGTCGCCAGCGCAGAAGCATAGGCTCCGACCGCAAAGAACCCGGCGAGGCCGAGATTGACCAGTCCGACGCCGCCCCAGATCAGGTTCAGGCTGAGCGCGAGCAGCGCGTAGATACCACAGAGCGTCAGGGTGAAGATGACATAGGACAACATCAGACCGCCCTCTCGCCCAGGATGCCGCGTGGACGGAAGGTCAGCATGATCAGGATCGCGATGAAGCCGACGGCGGTGCGATAGGTTGCGGGCACCGCAATCAACGCCAGTTCTTCGGCGATGCCGAGCGCAAGCGCTCCAACCACGGCGCCAGGGATCGAGCCGAGCCCGCCGAGCACCGCGGCGGCGAAGACCGACAGCAACACGCGATAGCCGGTGAGCGGGTCGATCGAGGTATCAAGGCCGATCAGCACGCCGCCGACACCGGTGAGCCCAGCGCCCAGGAAGACGGTGACGATGGCGATCCGGGCAGGATCGATGCCCTTCAGCCGGGCGAGATCGGGATTGTCGGCGACTGCGCGCATGGCCTTGCCGAAGCGCGTATAGCGCAGGAAGGCAAACATCGCGGCCATGATCACGACCGCCAGCGCAAGGCTCTGCAGCTGCTGCGGGCCAATCCGCAGATCGCCGAAGCGCATGTCGCGCATCAGGGGCAGGTCATAGCCGCGCATGTCGTTGCCGAAGACGAACCGGACGATATTCTCAAGCACGAGATTGAGCGCGATCGAGGCGATGGCGACGATGAGCGCCCCGTTCCCGCGCAGGCGGCTGAGCGCACTCTCCTCCGCGACCACGCCGACGGCTCCGGCGATAGCAAACGCAATCACGAGAGCCGGAATAATCGGCAGCCCCAGCACCACATTCGCCCACCATGCGGCAAAGGCGCCAATGGTGGCATAGGATGCGATGGCGAAGTTGGGATAGCGCAGCACGGCGAAAATGGCCGAGAAGCCGACAGCCGGGACGGCAATCAACGCCCCAGTCATCAACCCGTTGATGAGCGCCTGCAGGAAAAGGGTCACGCGCGCGGGTCTTTCGGGATCAGGCGATCTTGACCAGAACGATCTTCCCGCCCTGGACCTGCTCGTAGCGGAACTTCGAGTCGCTGATATCGCCGGTCTCGGTGAAGTCGCACGGGCCGCTGGCGCMGTCATAGTCGACGGGCTGCTTGGCTGCGATCGCCTTCAGGCCGTCAATCGCATTATCGATCTTGGCACCGCCCGGCGCCTGGCTCGCCTTGCGGATCGTGTCCTTGATCGCCGTACCGGACGCATCGCCGGCCAGCGCGATCGCCATCAGCACCAGGTTGATCTGGTCATAGATCTGCGTCGTGTAGGGATCGGGCGAAGCCACGCCGATCAGCTTGACCAGGCGCTCATAGGCCTTCGAGCCTTCCGCCGACGAGGGCGAGATCGTGTAGGTCTTGTCGACGACATCGGCCGGAACGCTGTCGACGAGCTTCTGGTTCACCGAATAGCCGAAGGCGACCTTGAGCCCGCCGAAGCCGGCCCGGAAGAGGTCTTTCAGCATCACGGCGGTGTCGGGCGTATAGCCGCCGAACACGACCGCGTCGGGCTTGAAGCGCAGCACCTCGTCGATCTCGGTGCGATAGGCAGGCTTCTTGTCGTCATAGATCAGGGACGCCGTCTCGCCGCCGCCCTTCTTCACGGCCTCGGTGATGTTGTCGAACTGGCTCTTGGCGAAGGGCGTCTGCGGCGACAGGAAGAAGACGCGCTTGGACTTCTCGGCGATGACGAACTCGCCGAACTTGCGGCCCTGCAGCGTCGTCGTCGGCTGCGTGCGGATCAGATAGCCCTGATGCGGCAACTGCGTGATCGAGTCCGCGCCCGAGACGGTCGCCAGGAAGGTCTTCGATTCCCAGCAGAGCGGCGCGACCGCGGTCGTGACCGAGGAGGCCCAGGTGCCGAGAATGGCCGAGACCTTGTCGACGTCGATCAGCTTGCGCGCCGCGCGGACGCCGGCTTCCGGATTGGTCTGGTCGTCCTCCGAGATCAGCTCGATCTTGCGCCCGAGCACGCCACCTGCCGCATTCACCTCATCGATGACGGCCTTGACCGCCTTGACCATCACCGGGCCATAGGGACCACCCGAGCCGGTCAACGGCGTCAGGGTGCCGATCCTGATCGGCGCGCCCTGGGCGAGCGCGAGCTTCGGTAGCGCACTGACACCGGCGAGCGCGGCGGCACCCGTCAGAAGCGTCCGGCGGTTCGTCATGAAATCAGCCATGGTGATCCCCTTGTCCTTATGTTTCTTGAACTGTGTCGGCGTCGGCTTCAGCCGCCCAGGAAGAGGCGGCGGATATCGGGGTCGGAGGCGAGAGCAGGTCCCGCCCCCTCTCGGCTGTTGCGGCCAGAGACGAGCACATAGCCCCGCGTCGAGATTTCGAGCGCTTCGAGCGCGTGCTGCTCCACCATCAGGATCGGCAAGCCCCCCCTGTTCAGGGCGACGATCGCCTCGAACAGTTCATCAGCCGCCTTGGGCGAGAGCCCGGCTGTCGGCTCGTCGAGCAGCAGCAGGCTCGGCGCATTCATCAGCCCCATCGCCATCGCCAGGATCTGCCGCTGTCCGCCCGACAGCGTACGCGCCAGCGCGCGCCGCTTCTCCGCCAGCATCGGATAGCGCTGATACATCTCTTCGCTGCGCGTCCTGACTCCGCCGGGATCCTGGAAACCGCTGATCTCCAGGTTCTCGGCAACCGTCATCGCACCAAAGACATTGCGTTCCTGCGGTACGAAGCCGATGCCGGCCCGCGCCCGGCCAAGCGCATTCGCAGCCGTGATATCCGCGCCGTTCAGGCTGATCTGGCCCTTGCGCGCCGCAACCAGCCCCGCGACGGTCTTGAGCAAGGTCGATTTACCGGCCCCGTTCGGCCCGATGATCGAAACGATCTCGCCTGGTGCGACCCTGAGCGACGTGCCCTTGAGAATTTCTTCGGCCGCGCCGTAGCCGGCGACAACACCGTCGACCGAGAGCAGGGCGGCGCCCGCAGCCGCGCTCAATGCCGCCTCCCGAGATAGGCTTCCTGCACCCGGATGTCGGCGGCGACCTCCTCGAACGAACCCTGGGTCAGGGTCCTGCCCTCGGCCATGACGACGACCGGTTGGCAGAGGCGCTTGATCAGCGCCATGTCATGCTCGATCAGGCAGATCGTCAGGCCTTCACGGTTGAGCCCGACGAGATGCTCGGCGATCTCGTCGGCCAGGCTCGGATTGACGCCCGCCATCGGCTCGTCGAGCAGCAGGATTTTCGGCTTGGCCATCAGGGCTCGCCCGATCTCGACCAGTTTTTTCTGACCGCCGGACAGCGCCGTGACCGGATTATCAAGCACGTGGTCGAGCTTCAGCCGGCGCGCAATCTCGAAGGCGCGCCCTGCCAGCTCGGCTTCGCGGCGGCGCGCCGCAGCAGAGCCGAACAACCCCGCGAGCAGATTCTCGCCGGGCTGATCCGCGCCATAGAGCATCAGATGCTGGAAGACGCTGAGCTTGGGGAAGCCCCGCGCGAGTTGAAAGGTCCGCACAAGCCCCGCCGCGACGAGTTCTTCCGGTGCCAGGCCCGTTGCATCCTTCGGCCCCAGCGCGACTGTACCGCCCTTGGGCCGGTACAGTCCGGATACAGCATTGAACAAGGTCGACTTACCGGCACCGTTGGGGCCGATCAGGCCGGTAAAGCTTCCGGCCGGCACAGCGAGATCGACACCGCGCAGCACATGCACGCCGTAGAAGTCGAGCTTCAGGCCCGTGACCGTCAGCAGCGGCGTCATGAAGCCTGTGCCCCTGCAACCGACCGGCGTGAGGGCAATGTCTGTGTCGGAAAATGCTGGCGGACCTGAAGCTTCCAGAAATTCAGCATCTCGGCGTAATAGGCGGGGTCCTTCCGCAGCACGGTCTGGGCGATCATGCCGCGCACCAGGCACATCGTGGCGTTCATCACCACGCGGGTATGGTCCGCATCGACCTTGGTGCGGGCGGCGAGTGCGGTCCAGACCGCATCCAGACCAGCGTGGAATTCTCGCACCACGGGCACGAGATCAGCCCGGAACTCGTCATTGTGCCGCGCCTCCGGCAGGAACTCCATGGTCACATAGAACAGCCGATCCGACATCATCTGCCAGATGTAGTCGACGATCTCGTCGCTGGAGCCACCCCGCTCTGCGAAGGCCTCAGCGAAGCGATGCAGGTTGCGCGAGGAACGCCCGAGCAGATCGGCGACAGAAGCCGTGATGATCGCCTCGCGCCCGGCAAAGTGATGCGTCAGCGCGCCGCGCGAGACGCCGGCGGCGCGGGCAATTTCGGGGGTGGTCGTGCGTGCGAGCCCGCGATCATGCATCAGATCGATCGTCGCATGCATCAGCCGCGCAGAGGTGTCCGCGCTGCGTTCCTTCTGCGATCGCCTCTTGCCGGTTCCGGTCAAGCTGCCCCTCCACTTTCAGCCGAGGGCAAGCCTGTGATCGCATTTACAAACAGTCAAGACTGTTTCTACGGCGACGATGCTGAGTTGCGTGCTGAACGGGTAAGCGGCAATACACACTGAGGATCCGGCCAAAGCCAAGGCCGGTCTGCCCGCGGATTTTGCAGGGAGCCATGGCATGTTGTTCAGCTGGGACGAGGCCGTTGCCTACGCACTGACGCTTCCTGGCGCCAGGATTTCAACCAGCTACGGCATGCCGGCGGTCAAGGTGAAGGGCCGGGCGTTTCTGTCGCCAGGGCACGAAGCTGGGTCCTTCTGCATCGCGATCGATCGTGACACGGTCACCATGCTGATGGCGTTGGCTCCGGCGACATACTGGCAAACTGCGCATTATGTCGGTTGGCCGGCAGTCCTGGTCCGGCAGGATGACGCGGATCCCGAGCA
>NZ_JBFTZN010000105.1:0-17445 GCF_056406775.1 Allobosea sp. P1_A7 | reverse complement strand
GGCCGGTCTCGTTCGAGCCCTTCGCGCAGATCGCAGCCGTCACGGTCCGCACCAGCCGCGACGCCGAGACAGGTGGCCCGACCGCACTGCAGGTGCTCGGCCGCGACCAGCGCCTCGGCTTCTCGACGCTCGGCCTGCGGGCCGAGATGCAGTTGGGCGCGACGCCGCTGCTGGCCCGCGGCATGCTCGGTTGGCGCCATGCCTTTGGCGACACGACGCCCGTCGCTGCGCTCGCCTTCCTCGGCGCGGCGACGCCGTTTCAGACTTACGCCGCCCCGCTTGCCCGCAACGCCCTGGTGGCCGAGGCCGGACTCGCCTGGCGCGCAACCGCGACCACCACGCTCGGCGTCAGCTACAGCGCCGCGATCAGCGAGAATGCCCGCGATCATGCCCTCAAGGGCAGGATCGACGTCCGGTTCTGACAGGCGCAACCTTTGAAATGCGCGGCRCCCGTATGGAGCAGCCGCATCGCAACCACCGCAGCCCATCGCCGGGACAGGATGGTGCGCCTCTCCCGACACGACGCGTCGTCAATCAGCAAGGAGGCGAGACCCCAGAGAGAATGCGGCATCCTTCAGCTGTATCAGGGGAGGTGGCGCCGTGATCTCGGCAGGCTTGGCTGCCTCGCTACCAGCGGTGACGAGGCGGGCTATCCAAATCTCGCCATCCGAATAATAGGGATCGCCCTCAGCGTTGCGGCCGGTCAGCGTCGGGCCAATGCCCTTCATCTGATCGATGCCGACCACCATGCGAGCTCTGTTCAGCCCCTCGATCAGCCTGTTGCGCTCTTCGTCGATAGCGGGGGCAATGCGGTGTGTAACCTGTCCGGTGTCGCGGCTGAGCGTGACCCCGCTGTCAAATGTTGCCGAGCCGAGCCAGACAGGACGCGTATCAGTTCCGTTTGCAAGCGCCTGCCAGAGCCGCACATGCTCACGACGATCGGCACTGCCGCCCGCGGGCCTTTCAAACGCCAGGTCCTCGCGTCGTCCTTCGAAGTAGAGAGGGCTGACCGGCGCGGTCTTGTAGGGCCTGTCGAGCAGGACGCTCCCGATGATTTCCAGGCTGGTCCGCAGGGTGACCGGATCGGCGGGATACCAACTGGCCGCATGAAACGCACGCACGACATCGTCACGCGTTCCGATCAGGCCGACATTGATCGGATCGCCCGGGATGCCCTGCGCATTCGCGGTCAACATCGTCCGTGTTGACAGCTCCGGCTCTCGCTCGATGCGCGTCCAGACCGCGGGCAGAATGAGATAGCTGACGCCGAGATAGAGAATGAGGGTCGCAGCAAGGAGCTTCACAGCTCGCCGCTTCCTTCGCCTCTCCGTCGTCGGTTCGGTCATAGGGGCACCGGACATCGTCTCGGCCTGGATTTCCAGGTCATCATCCGACGGTTCATGCCCGGAGGGAAGAATGATACGAAAGCCGGGCTGGGATTGTTGACTGGGATCAGGGAGCCCGAACCGGATCGGCGACGATTACGCCATGCTTGACGACAAGCCCGACATGGCTCTTCGCTTCGGCCGCCATCCCCAATCGCGGCGGTCGAGGGCGCCAGGAAGCCGTTGCAGCTTCGCCGAAGGTCAGTGAATACCGGACAGCGGGCTTTGCTGAATGCGGCGCGGCCCCCCGCTGCTTCAATCCGATTTTCTCCGCAACCCGCAGGGAACCGAGATTGTCGCGGTCGATCTCCGCAACGACCTCCGCGAGCTTCAGCACCTCGAAGGCGTGGATCAGAACGGATCGTGCGGCTTCCGTGGCCAATCCCTGCCCCCAGAACCGCTGGCGAAGCCGCCAGCCAATCTCGATGTCCGGACCGACTGCGTCGACGGGAATCAAGAGCACCCATCCGACGAAAACGGCAGGCTCCTGTCGCAGCACGATCGTCCAGTAGCCCATTCCTGGCAGCCACGGGCCGGACGTCCGATTCTCGATGAATTCCCGGTGGGCGGATGGGTCGGACCATGGACCGCTGACGAAGCGGGTGACCTCCAGCTCACGRTCCATGAAGAGGCAATCATTGGTGTCGGCCAGCGTACGCGGACGAAGCAAGAGTCGTTCGGTCTCGAAGGAGTTGCAGGCACCGGCGCCGGTAACGATCATGTCGTGAGGCATCCCGCAGTCCGGTTCCGTAGATCGGCCGCCCGCGTGGCCAGCGTAACTTCGCCTTCTCCCATAGCGCGACCGCCTTTGGCTTGCCATTGCGAACTGCCCCATGGAAAAGCCGGTGCGATGATGACGACGACTGACCAGACCATCGAGATTACGGCGCTGAGCGAACGGCCACATTTCCGCGAGGCGGTGTCCGACCGGATCTGGAAGGCATGGTGGCGCGACGAGGGATACCTTCTCGAGCAGATCGACGACCGCGTTCGGCAAAGCCTCGGACCCGAAATCATCCCGGCTGCGCTTGTCGCTGCCGCGGGCGAACGGTTTCTCGGAACGGTGTCGTTGATCGACAACGATATGGACGAACGGCCCGGGTACAGCCCCTGGATTGCGGCGCTGTGGGTCGATCCCGCGCATCGCCGACGGGGCGTAGGAGCGGCACTGGTGCGGGCCGCGGCGGCAAGGGCCTTCGAGGCGGGCTTTCCAACGGTCTATCTCTGCGCAACGCCTGACAACACGCCCTTCTACTTTCCCCTGGGCTGGCAACAGATCGAGGCGAATGTCGCGGGCCTGAACATCCTCTCGCACTCTCGATAAGGCGCGGGCGCCAAGGCCCTCTCCCCTTCGGAGGTTGGTCGCGCTCAGAGGCGATCTGCCTGATCTGCACTCAAAGCGGGACTCCATCAGGCGTGCTCCCGTCCCGTCCAGCGAGATCGGGAGCTTTCGCGCCTCCGCAAAGAAAAAGCCCGACCAGATGGCCGGGCTTTCCGAAACTCAACGCTATCTGCCCGCAGCGCGCCGCTATGAGGCGGCGCGGCAGCAGGCCCGGTATCACTTAGCGGTCGGGGTGACCTTGGCGACGATGCCTTCGAACGGCTTGTAGGCGTCCTTGGCCAGCGCGCTGTAGAGCTCGCCCATCTTGGTCATCTGGGCAACGGCGCCCTCGAACGAGGTCTTGATGAAGTCGGCCTGGATCTCAAGCGCCTTGTCGAGCGTCTTGACGCCGGCCAGCTTCTCGATAGCGGCAGTGCCGGCCTCGAAGGACTTCTTGGCATAGTCGGTGGCTTCGACGGCAATGGTCTGCACGCCCTTCGAGGTGACGCCGAAGGCCTTCAGAGCCGCATCAACGTTATCCTTGGAAGCCTTCTGGATCGTCTCGAACTGCTGGATCATTCTTCCCACAACGCCTTAGCGTTGCCTCCTTGCTGGCGAGCCCGTAGGCCCTGTTTCCACGCCCCAAGGCCTGATGAAACTGTTCACCACCGGGGACTTCCTGTATATTGTGCAGCGCAACATAAAAGTCAAGGCCGCGCTGCAATGCATCAAACGCTAGGTAATGCCGTTCCGCCCGGAGCCCATCCGGGAGCGGGATCGGCTCACGATCTTTCGCCGTTTAACGGCTCCGTAACCCCATCATCCTAACCTTCCCAACTGTGTCCTTCGCGCCACGTCGCCAGACGCCGCGGAGACCGGGGAACAGTAGTACTGGGTTGAGGCGGGTTGCATGAGTTCTGGTAGCGTTGGTTCCCGGCGCGTGCGTCTTCGCGCACTTGTCGGACTGATCGGTGTTGTCGCCGTCGCGCTCAGCGTGGCCGCGTCCCCTGCCGAGGCCGCACGCAAGAAGCGGCGCCATGTGGGCGGTGGCTATACGCCGCCCTATGCGGCGATGGTCGTCGACGTGAAGAGCGGTCGCACGCTGCACGCGGCGAATGAGGATGCCCCGCGCATCCCCGCCTCCCTCACCAAGGTCATGACGCTCTATCTGCTGTTCGAGCAGCTCGAGCGCGGCCGCTTCAACATGAACTCCGAGCTGACGGTCTCGTCCTACGCGGCGCGTCAGGCGCCTTCCAAGATCGGCTTCGCGCCCGGCGAGACGATCGAGGTGCGCGACGCGATCATGGCGCTGATCACCAAATCGGCCAATGACGTCGCCATGGCGGTCGCGGAGAATGTCGGCGGCTCCGAGGACGAATTCGCACGGATGATGACGGCGCGCGCCCGCTCGCTCGGCATGAGCCGGACCAGCTTCTACAATCCGCATGGCCTGCCGCATAATCCGCCGAACCTGACGACGGCGCGCGACCTCACCATTCTCGCCCGCGCGATCCAGGAACGCTTCCCGCGCTATTACCCGATGTTCTCGACCCGCGTGTTCAACTATGCGGGCGGTGCCTATCGCAACCACAACAAGCTGCTCGGCCGCGTCGAGGGCGTGGACGGCATCAAGACCGGCTACACCAACGCTTCGGGCTTCAACCTGATGACATCGGCCAAGTCGGATGGTCGCCAGATCGTCTCGGTCGTGCTCGGCGGCCGTTCCGGCGCCAGCCGCGACAAGATCATGGCCGACCTGGTCGCCGCCAATCTGCCGCGCGCCGCGGCCGGCGGGCGGTCCGCCCCGATGGTCGCCGAGGCCGAGCCGGCGCAGGAGCGTCCGCATCAGGCGACCCAGGTTGCCGCGGCTCCCGTCCAGCATGCGGCCGCCAGCGAGCCCGCGCCAAGGCCGGTGCCGCGTCCGCGCGTCGAGAGCGAGCCGGAAGTCCCGGCGGCTGCCCGCGCCTATGCCGCGACCACCACCACACCGATCGCGCCGCCGCGCCCGATCAATCTCGGCGCTCAGCCGCTGCCRCTCTCCGGCATGCGTCCGGTCACCGCGACGACGACGCCCTCGGCCATGCGCTGGTCAATCGGCGCCCCGCCGGTTGACGGCAAGATCCTGCGTCCGCCGGCGAATGTCGATGTCACCTCGTCGATCGCGAAGGTTGCCGAACCTGAAGAAAAACCCGTCGCCCGGGCTCCCGAGCCCGCCAAGGTCGAACTGCGCCAGCCTGAAGTCGCCCCGGCGATCGCCCAGGCCAAGGCTCCCTCAGCCGGCACCACGACGCTCGCCAAGGCCCAGGACAACAACAAGGCGAGCGATGCACGCAGCGGTTCCACCGCGATCCCATCCGGCAAATGGGTGATCCAGCTCGGCGCGACTGATGACGAAGCCAAGGCCAAGGATATCCTGGCCAAGGCCCGCGCCAAGGCCGCAGGCCCGCTCGCCGAGGCATCCCCCTTCACCGAGAAGGTCGAGAAGGGCGGCACCACGCTCTTCCGCGCCCGCTTCGCCGGCTTCGAGGATCCGAAGGACGCTCAGAACGCCTGCGCCAAGCTCAAGCGCGACGGCTTCTCCTGCTTCGCGATCCGCGGCTGAACGAACTGGGAAAGGACCTCAGCCATGTCGTTCCAGCCCGGAATCTCACTTCAGCAGAGCATCCTTKGCCTGATTGACGCGAGCAGCAAGCCCGCTGGTGCCTCCGGCGTCCGGGTGGATCCGCTTCATCAGGGCTCGATGGGCCTCGCGGACCGCCTCCTCGCCCGCCCCAGGCTGAAGCCCCAGGATCTCGTAGGCCTCCTGTTGCGTCATCGCGCCCGGGCGCGTCGCGCCGCCCTGCCCCGCGTCGCGGTGACCATCAGCGTGTTCACGCCAGCCGGGCGTCCGGCGGTCGAGATAAGCCTCTAGCAGCCGCGCTCCCTCCGGGTCTCCCGCCAGGCAGTCCCGCATCAGACGGGCGATCTCGTCGAGGCTCAGCGCATCGAGATCGCGGCCGGCGAAAGCGCCGGCCTTGACCTTACCGGTCATGCCGCCGCTGTCATGGTCGAGTTCCATCTCCAGCAATGTCGACGAGACACGCGAGCGCGCGCCCGGTGTCTCCCGGGCCCCGCCGCTCCAGGGAAAGCGCATTCCGCCGGGCCCATAGGCACTCCAGCCGAGCAGCCAGGCTCCGATACCGCCGACGAAGATCGCCATGTCGAGCCRGCCTCGCAGCATCATGAGAGCCGCCACGCCAAGCGAGAGAACGCCACCCAGCGTCTTCAGCGCCTTCGCCAGCAGTTGCGGATTGGCCCCGGTGAAGAGCTTCGAAACCCACCAGAGCAGGATCACGACGGCGATGCCGTAGAGCAGCGTCACCGACGGCCTCCATCCATGGCAGCGAGCAGGCCCTTCACGGCGGGGCTCGCACCGGCAAGCTTCAGCATCGCCTCGCGTCCTCCGCTGGCATAGGCCGCAGCGCCGCGCAGCAGATCGAGCAGCGAGCCCGGCGCAGTCGCGTCGAAACGCGCATAGGCGCCACCGGTCAGCCGCGCGATCGAGGCGAAGGCAGCGCTTGTCGCAGGATCGCCCCCCTCCTGGAACATGAAGCCGCGAATGCCGCGCAGGCCGAGTTCGCCGGCAAGGGTGGCAAGCGTGTCGACATCCTCCTCCATCGCATCACCGACGAAGACGAAGGCGCGCACAGGCACTGCCCTGGCCTCGTCGCGGACGTGCCTGAGCACGCGCGAGATCTGGGTCTGCCCGCCTTCGCAGGCAATTTGCGTCATCAGCCCGGTCAGGCGGCGCGGTTCGCCGATCCAGCCCGAGGCGCGGCATTCGGCAAAGCCGCGGAAATAGACGAGTTGCACGGCGAGCCCGCCGGAGCCGGCCGCGACCTCGAACATTCTTGCCTGCAGGGAGCAGGCCAGGTCCCRGGTCGGCTGACGGCTCATCGTGGCGTCGAGCGCGAAGACGAGCCGACCGGCCTGCCCGGCCGCAAGCGGTGCGAGCTGCTTGGCGGCGCCGAGGAACCTGTCGATCTCGCCCGGCGCGGAATGGCCGGCCTGTGGCGCATTGGGCGAAACGCCCGCCGCCTTGCCTACAGCCTTGTCGGTCTCTCGCGTCATCAGGGTCCCGGGCGCATCACGCTGCCAAACTCGAATCCAAACCTGATATTGGCCATCGCTCCGGCATTTGCTACCCGTCTCCGGCCGATGGAGAGAGAACCGATGACGCAGGTGGCGGTGGTGGAGACGGTCCGGGACCTGCGCCGGGCGGTGGCGGGCTGGCACGCAGCGGGCGAAAGGGTCGCCTTGGTGCCGACCATGGGCGCCCTGCACGAGGGCCATATCGCGCTGGTGAAGCTGGCGCAGCAGCATGCGCGCCGCGTTGTCGTCTCGATCTTCGTCAATCCGACCCAGTTCGCCCCGCACGAAGACTTCAAGAAATATCCCCGCACATTCGACACCGACCGCAGCCTGCTGGAAGCGGCGCAGGCGGACGCGATCTTCTTCCCCTCGGTCGAGGAGATGTACCCGGCGGGCTTCGCCAGCCGCGTGCTGCTGCTCGGCCCGGCCGCCGTCGGCCTCGACGATCGCTTCCGCCCGACGCATTTCGAGGGTGTCGCAACGATTTGCTGCAAGCTGTTCACCCAGAGCCGGGCTGATTGCGCCGTCTTCGGCGAGAAGGACTACCAGCAGCTCAAGGTGGTGACGCGAATGGCGGCGGATCTCGATCTCGGCATCGCGATCATCCCCGCGCCGACCCATCGCGAGCCGGATGGCCTCGCGATGTCCTCACGCAACCGCTACCTCTCGCCTGAGGAACGCGCGCTGGCGCCCGTGCTCCACCGTGTCATGCAAAACCTTGCCATGCGCATCCGCAACGAGGACCCGCTCTTCCAGGCGGTCGGCCAAGCGCAAAGCGAGATCATCACCGCCGGGTTCGAGCTCGACTATCTCGAGGCCCGCCACGCCGAGACGCTGGCACCGGTCACCGGCCTGGCCGACGGCCCGATCAGGCTGCTGGTGGCGGCGCGCCTCGGCGGAACGAGGCTGATCGACAACATTTCCGTGTGACGGGCTAACCCGGACCCCGATCAGCCCTTTGGAGCGCAGCCGGCCGCTCCGCGGGAGAACCCCAGCCTAGAGCAGTCCCAACCCAGCCAGTTCGCGCCGCATCTCTTCGGGCATCTCGGCGAGGTCGCCGCCGTGCTGGCCGATGTCACGCGGAGCGTCCTTGGGCTGCAGATAGCGCCAGCCCTGGAAGGGACGGAACGGCCGCGGCTCGACCGGGATCACCACCGGCTCCATCACCAGATGGCAGCGCCCGATCCCCTCACCATCGGTGAAAGGCCGGATATCCGTCAGTCGCTGGCGCGCCGAGATCTGCCCCTTGATCACCCAGTAGAGCGAGCCGCCATCGACGATCTCCTCGATGCGCTTGGGTACCATGCGGGTGGTATGGGTCTGCTCCTCCCGGCGGCCGAGCCGGCGCATCAACGCCATCTGCTCCTCGACCCATTCCTCGAGATCGCGAATGGATTCGGCACCGACGCAGAGTTTGAGCATGTGCAAGGCCATGGCTGCATATTAATCCTCGCTGGCGAACCGGGCCAGCGTTGCCGGAGTTTCTCCACAGAGGCTGGATCGCCCGCTCTCAGCCGTCTCCGGGCTCTACTTGCGCTGCCCCGGGATGACGACAGCCGAGAGACGCGATACCTCAGTACCGGGAGAAGGAGACCCAGAACATGCGCGGACTTGCCGGCAAGGCCATTCTCGTCACCGGAAGCACATCGGGCATCGGCTATGCGATGGCGGAACGTCTCGTCGCCGAAGGCGCCAAAGTCCTGGTTCATGGCCAGGACGACGCACATGTGGCTGCCGCCTGCGCCAAGCTCGGAGCCTCCACGCAAGGCGCGGCTGGCGACCTCGCCGAGCCCGCCACCGCCCAGGTGCTCGTCGACGCCACCGTCAGGGCCTTTGGCCGCATCGACGGGCTGGTCAACAATGCCGGCATCTATCCACGCGGCGTCATCGGCGAGACCACGGCCGCCTTCTTCGACCATGTCTTCGCGATCAATACCCGCGCCCCGCTTCTGTGCGCCGAAGCGGCGATCGCCGCCTTCCGCCTGCAGAAATCCGGGGGCGCCATCGTCACAGTCGGTTCGATCAACGCGCTCTGCGGCCAGAGCGACCTGACGGTCTATTCCATGTCGAAGGGCGCATTGACGACGATGACGCGTAATCTCGCCGATGCGCTCGGGCGGGAACGCATCCGGGTCAACGCGCTGAATGTCGGCTGGACCTTTACGGCGAACGAGGACGCGACCCAGCAGCGCGAGGGGCGCGAGCCGGGCTGGCAGAACCATGTTTCGCCGATCTTCGCCCCGACGGGCCGGATCATGCAGCCCGACGAGATCGCCGCCCACACAGCGTTCTGGCTCTCCGACGATAGCGCACCGGTCTCCGGCCAGATCTACGAGGTCGAGCAATATCCCCTGATCGGCCGCAACCGCACGCAGACGACCTGAGGCAGCATGCCAGACTATGACTACGCGCCCCATCTCGCACGCTGGGGCCTGGTGCCCGACGGCGTGCCGATCGTCACCCATAGCAGCCACCTTCTCCCGGTCAGGCACCATGGCGCGCCCGCCATGCTGAAGCTGCCGGAGGCGCCCGACGAGCGCCTCGGTTATTTGCCGCTGGAATACTGGGCTGGCGAGGGGGCGGCACGGCTGCTCGCCCGCAGCCCGACCGGCGACGCCATGCTGCTCGAACGCGCGACCGGCCAACGTTCGCTTTCGGCCATGGCTCGCAACAGCGCCGCTGCCGACGACGAGGCGACGGCGATCCTGTGCGAAGCGATCGCGGGATTGCACAAACCGCGCGGCCGGGCACCGGCCGGCCTCATTCCGCTCGAAACCTGGTTTGCGGACCTGTTTCCGATGGCGGCGCAGCGGGGTGGCATCCTGGCGCGCTCTGCTGCGGCGGCGACCGAATTGCTCCCGGCGCAGCGCGAGATCGTGCCGCTGCATGCCGATCTCCACCACGACAACGTGCTCGATTTCGAGTCGCGCGGCTGGCTCGCCATCGACCCGAAATGTGTGCTCGGCGACCGCGCCTTCGAGTACACGATCCTGTTCTGCGATCCCGATCTCTCGGACCCCGATCCACCTGTCGCCATCGTCCCGGGGCGTTTCGAGCGTCGGCTGGAGATCGTTCTGGAGAAATCGGGGCTGGAACGCCGCCGCCTGCTGAGCTGGCTCCTGGCCTGGTGCGGATTGTCGGCCGCCTGGTTCCTCGGCGACGACGACCCGCTTGCAGAGATCAATCTTGCCGTCGCGGAGCGGGTGATCATCGCCTTGGACACACTCTGACCATCACGCTCGCTTCTGCGCTTGCATCCACGCGCTGAACGTATCGGGCAAGACGTTCGACCCGCAGATCACCGTGGCCACACGCTTGTCGCGATAGCGCTCCGGGTCTTCGAGCATTGCCGCGATGCCGAGTGCGGCGGAAGGTTCGGTAACGAGGGCAGCGTGCCGGTAGAGCATGCGCATGCCCTCGATGAGGCTCGCCTCCTCCACGAGCGGAACATGGTCTGCGACGGAGATCAGGTCGTCGAGGACGACGGCGATCGGAAATCGCCCGGCGACACCATCGGCGATGGTGTTGGTGTTCGCGGTGGTCACGACCGATCGGGCTCGCCAGGACATTGCCAGGGCCGGCGCGCCTTTCGGCTGGACGCAGACGATGTCCGTCGCCGGCGACAAGGTCTTGAAGATATGCCCCACGCCTGTGGCGAGTGCGCCGCCACCAAGCGCAAGCAACACTGTATCGATGCGATCGAGCCCCTCGACGAGTTCGAGGCCGATCGTACCCGCGCCCTCGCAGGTGTCGAATTTCTCGCTATCCTCGATGAGGAAAGCCTCGCCGCGAGCCGCGATCTCCCGCGCATGCTCACGGGCATTCTCGATGTCGCCCTCGACCAGTTCGACGATCCCGCCCAACCGGCGGATGCGCTCGATCTTCGCTGCATTGGCGCCTTTGCCCGCAATCACCGTGACGGCAATGCCGCGTGTCCTGCCGCTATGAGCGAGCGCTTGCCCGAGATTGCCGGCACTGGCGCAGACCGCAGCCCTGGGACCGGAGCTTCTGGCGAGCCGTGACATCGCGACCTCGGTCCCGCGCCCTTTGAAGCACCCGATCGGATTCGCGGTCTCGAGCTTGATGACGAGTTCACAGTCCAGCAATGCGCCGAGTGTCGGGGCGAGGAACTGCGGCGTGTCGCGAAACACCGGTGAAATCTCTCGTTTCGCTTGCCGGATGCGATCGAGATCGAGCCTAGTGCGCGGCTGCGTGACACTACGGTCCTGCGAGGTTGTTTCACTGACAGGCTGCATGGGACAACCCTCGAGCAGAATGGTACGACGGTGCGGATGCGTGCGCTTTAGCGCACAAACAATTTGTGCGCAATAACGCACAGAACGGAGACCGCCCTCAATGAAGCCTGTTGGCCCCGTCGATACGCCGAAGCTGCTCAAATCGATCAGGAGCGATCTCGGCTGGAGCCTCGATCAGACGGCGGCGCGCACCGGTGTCAGCAAGGCGATGCTGGGCCAGATCGAGCGCGGCGAATCTACGCCGACCGTTGCGACGCTTTGGAAGATCGCCACCGGCCTGGGAGTGCCCATGACCGCCCTGCTGGAGGCTGATCGCGGCGACGACGGTGTCCTGCTTTTTCGGGATGTCAGTGAGTTGCGCGTGCGACCCTCGCAGGAAGGAATGCAGCGGGCGCTGCTGTTCCCTTATGAGGCGCGATTTGGCTTCGAGCTCTACGAGCTCACCTTCGCTCCGACCTTCGAGAGCATATCGGAGCCCCACGACATCGGAGTCGTAGAGCATGTCACCGTCATGCACGGCATGGTCGAATTGCTGGTGGAGGAGGAGTGGCGGCAGCTCAAGCAGGGGCAGTCGCTGCGGTTCCCCGCCGATCGTCGCCACGGCTATCGAAACCGGACGGGCCAAGAAGCCGTGGTCATGGACCTGATCCACTACCGGTTTGCGCCGCGCCTCAAGCCGTGACTTCCTCGGCAGTGCAGCCCGGGCCTCTCCTGGCGCTACGGCCTGCTCACTCCCCCAGCACCACCACCTTCGCGCCCTCGGCCACCTGTGCCCCCGGCTGACCGGCAACTTCGGTCACGGTGCCGTCGCGCGGAGCCGTCAGCACATGCTCCATCTTCATCGCCTCGACGATCGCGAGCCGCTGGCCCTTGGTGACCAGCTCGCCGGGCTGGACGAAGAGCGCGATCAGCTTGCCATGCATCGGCGCCTTGATGACGCCCCCAGACCCCGCGGCGGCGTCGAGATCGACCGCAAACGGATCGTAGAGCGAAACCGTCGTCTGCCGCCCGCGATGCAGCGCGAACCAGACGCCACGCTCGGCCTGCGCCAGCGTGATCTCGTGCTCGCCCTCATCGATCTCATGGCCAGGCAGGCTGACGCGCGCACCGTCTTCATGCCACTCGATCCGGGCATCGATCCGTTCGCCGTCGACTGAGAGCGGCAGGCCAAGCGGCTGGCGCGGCATCAGCGAGAAGGCATCGGGAACGACCCAGGGCGAAAGCGCCCCGCCCTCATGCGCCGCCGCTGCAACGAGGCCGGCCTCCTGGCGCTGCTCCTCGAGCTGCAGCGCGGCAGCAGCCACCGCCGCGGCATCAAGCGGCTGCGGCACGGCACCCAGCGCATCGAGATTACGATCGATGAAACCGGTATCGAATGGCCCCTGCCGGAAGCCCTCGGCCTCCGCGAGATGCTTGAGGAAGGCAAGGTTGGTGCGCGGCCCGGCGACGATCGTTTCGCCCAGCGCCTGCGCCAGTCGGTCGAGCGCCTCATTGCGATCGGCGCCATGGGCGATGACCTTGGCAATCATCGGATCGTAGAACGGCGTCACCGTGTCGCCGGCCTCGACGCCCGTATCGATGCGGATGCCTTCCCCCTCGGGGAACTGCAGCGCCCAGAGCTTGCCGGTCGACGGCAGGAACCCCTTTTCGGGATCCTCGGCATAGAGCCGCGCTTCGACGGCATGCCCATTCGCCTGCACATCGGACTGGGTGAAGCCGAGCGGCTCGCCGGCCGCCACCTTGAGCTGGAGCTCGACCAGATCGAGCCCCGTGATCGCCTCCGTGACCGGGTGCTCGACCTGCAGGCGCGTATTCATTTCCATGAAATAGAAGCGGTCGGCCCTCAGGCCTTCCCGCCCATCCGCAATGAACTCGACCGTGCCGGCGCCGACATAACCGACAGCGCGCGCCGCCTCGGTGGCTGCCTTGCCCATCGCCGCCCGGACCTCGGCGCTCATGCCCGGAGCCGGGGCCTCCTCGATCACCTTCTGGTGCCGGCGCTGCAGTGAGCAATCGCGTTCGTAGAGGTGGACGACATTGCCATGACTGTCGCCAAAGACCTGAATTTCGACATGGCGCGGCGAGAGCACGTATTTCTCCACCAGCACGCGGGCATCGCCGAAGGCGCTCTTGCCTTCACGCTGGGCGCTGGAGAGCGCGTCGGCGAAATCCTCTGGCCGATCGACCTTTTTCATGCCTTTGCCGCCGCCACCCGCGACCGCCTTGATCAGCACGGGATAGCCGATCACTTCGGCTTGCCCCGCGAGGAAGCCGACATCCTGTTCGGCGCCGTGATAGCCCGGGACCACCGGCACCTTCGCCTTCTCGACCAGCGCCTTGGCTGCATCCTTCAAGCCCATGGCGCGAATGGCCGAGGCCGGCGGACCGACGAAGACGATGCCGGCAGCGGTGCAGGCATCGGCGAAATCGGCATTCTCGGAGAGGAAGCCGTAGCCCGGATGGATGCAGGCAGCATTCGCCTGCCTGGCAACGGCCAGGATCTTCTCGGCGTCGAGATAGCTTTCGCGGGCCGGCGCAGGACCGATCCGATAGGCCTCGTCCGCCATCTCTACGAAGAGCGCATCCTCATCGGCGTCGGAATGGACCGCGATGGTGCGCAGGCCCAGGCGCCTGGCTGTCCGGATGACGCGGCAAGCGATCTCGCCGCGATTGGCGATCAGGATGGAAGGCAGTTTCTCGGCGATCGTCATGGGCCGCGTCCTTTGAACGTCTGCCCCGTTATAGCAATCCGCACGGCGATGTCTGCGCGCCATTGCGCATCTGCGGATGCGCGGCTCGTCGCGCTTACGCCTCCTCCCCGCTTTGGGAGGAGGCGCAGCCGACTGACCGATCGCGAGGCAACAGAGCAGCCCTTTCGATGGCTTCGTTGCGCTCCAAGGGAAGACCCGCCTAACTCAGCACTCCGAGTCGGCGGCCGAGTTTCAGCGTGACCGTAGCTCCGACCAGCAGCGCCACACCAAAGATCCAGCCGGAGACTGCGCCTGCCGATACGCCCGAGAGCAGCGTGCCGACCGTGCAGCCAAGCCCGACCAGTGTTCCCCAACCGAGGAGCACGCCACCCAGAATCCCACGCAGGATCTGTGGCGGACGCGGCAGGCTCGGCCTGAACTCGCCCGAAGCGAGCGCAGCGCAGAAGGACGCCAGCACAAGGCCGATGACGAACAGACCGTTCGGCGTCAGCAAGGCGTCACGGATCACCGTGGCGCAGCCGCGAAAGCTGTCGAGGCCTTCCAGCCGCTCCGGCAGCAGGTCGAAAGCGTTCGCCACCTGCCGTGAGCGCGAGCCGAGTTCGGCCGTGACGCCGAGCGGGCTCAGCCGCAGATAGGCTGCTATGCCGACGAGGCCGACGAAGAGACCGCCGAGCCAGGACGGCCAGCGCGCGACGAAGACCTGATGCAAAGGGGCTTGTGACTCCGCTTCGGTCCCGCCGATCGGCTGCCCTACCCGCAACAGCACGAGCGCCAGTGCGGCCAGCGCGCCAAGGCCACCGAGCAGCGCGCCGGCATAGCCGAGATGGCGCGGCAGCCAGAGCACCGCGGATTCCGAGATGCTGAGCAGGTAGAGTTCGTTCCAGCTCAGGAAACCGAGCCCGAAGCCAAGCCCGGCCCCGATCAGCGCGAAGGGCGCGGTCGGCGAGCCTTCGCCCAGTCTGTACCAATGGGCACTGATGCAGGAGCCGGAGATCGCCGTGCCGGCGCCGAAAGCCAGGCCCGCCAGAACCAGCACAGGACCGACCGGACCGATATGGGCCGTCGGCGGCAGCCGTGCCCCCGACGGGTCGGGCAGCCAGGCTCCGAAGATCAGGGTATAGCCGACGATGCCGACCGCAAGCGCAGTCAGGATACCGAGCAGACCGCGGGGGTCGCGCCGGTCGAGCCAGTCCCGCCAGATGCAGAGGAAGCAGAAGCGGGAGCGCTGCAGCACGAAACCGAAGACCGCGCCGAGGATCAGCGAGAGCTGCAGTTGCGGTGCCGGGTCGCCATGGGTTCCGACGAGCTGGATCGCCCCGGCGAGCACCAGGACGACGGCCGTCGCGGCCACGAAGCGCGCAGGCGGGAACTGCAGCTCATCGGCAGCAATCCCGCCCGAGGCGGCTTCGCGCGCCCGCTGATAATCGAGCGCGCCAGTGTCGTCGGACATGCTCATGGATGCTGCCCGGGCAGACTCGCCAGCCTGGCGCTCACTTGCCGCTCCAGACCGTGCCCGCCGGGTTATTGATCGGCAGGCCGACGACATTGCCGTACTCAGTCCAAGAACCGTCATAATTGGCGACCTGGTAGCCAAGTAGGCGCGACAGGATGAACCAGCTATGGCTCGATCGCTCGCCGATCCGGCAGGTCGTGATGATCGGCTTCGAGCCGTCGATGCCGATCTCGGCATAGAGCTTCCTCAGCTCCTCGACCGGCTTGATCGTGCCATCAGCCTGGTTTACTGCGCGTGCCCAGGGCAGGTTGACGGAGCCTGGGATATGGCCGGCGCGGAGCGCCAGTTCCTGGAACCCAGCCGGTGCGATGATCTTGCCCGAGAACTCGTCGGGCGAGCGGATGTCGAGGATGCGGGCATCCGACTTCCTTTCGACGACATTCACGACATCCGTCAGCCGCGCGCGCAGCGTGCGGTTGGGTTGGGAGACGGTGAAGCCCGACGCCTTGACCGGTGCCGGACTGGTCGCGACCGGGCGCTTCTCCAGCTCCCATTTCTTGCGGCCACCATCGAGCAGCTTCACGTTGTCGCGCAGGCCGTAGATGTCGAACACCCAGGCGCCCCAGGCGGCGAACCAGTTGTTGCTGTCGCCGTAGAGAACGACCGTCGTATCCTTGTCGAGGCCGAGCTTGCGGGCCAGCGCCTGGAATTTCTCAGGCGTCGCGATATCCCGCGACACGGTCTCGACCAGATCGGTGTGCCAGACGACGTTCTGCGCCCCCGGGATATGGCCGCGTTCATAAAGCCCAGGCTCGACGCTGACCTCGACGATGCGAAGCGTCGGATTCGCGAGGTTCTGCTCGAGCCATTCGGTCGTCACCAGCGGACCGCCATTCGCCCAGGCAGCGCCGATCGATGCGAGCCCCCCCAGCACCGAACCGAGCACCCATCCCAGTCGCGTCTTCCCAGCCATATCGCCTCAACTCCGTCCATTTGATCGAGAAATCAGGAGGGAGATCGTCGCCGCCAGGGCCGCGCAGGAACAGCCGAACAGGATTTTTTTGTTTGCCGGGTGCGGACAAGAACCGTCCCCCGGTGTCTGCCGTAGGGGAAGATCCTTCCGAAAGGCCCGTGTCAGGCTTCCGCTGGGAGGGTTTTGTCCTGCGGCGCCCGGGCAGCCTTCCAGATCGCCCAGGTCGCCTGGAAGCAGATGCCGGCCACGATGAGGTCGAACAGATATTCCGGCCAGCGCACCGGGGCGACGCGGGCGACGAGACCAAGCAGCGCAAAGCCGGTGGTCGAGATCACGTCGTTGCGGCTGGAGAGCCAGGTCGCCTTGATCACCGGATTAGTCTCGCGGCGGAAGCGCCAGAGCAGGGCGACGATCAGGATGGCGATGACGATCGCGCTCGCCGCGGAGAAGCCGAGCGTCCAGATCTCGATCGGCCTCGGGCTGACGATCTTGTCCCAGAGGTCGTAGAGCGTGTGGATACCGGCGATCGCCATGACGGCCCCGATACCGAGCGCGGCCCAGCGCTCGGCCGGCTCGTCACGGCCGAAGACCAGCGCGGCGATGCCGTAGAGCAGGACGTCGTAGACCCAGTCGACGCCGTCCTTGAGCAGTTGGGCGTTGCCGATGCCGTGCGCCCAGAGCACGACATGGGCGGCGAACAGGAAAATGCCGAGCGCGATGCCCCAGATGGTCAGGCGATAGGCGCGGGCCATGCGCGCCTGCGCCTTGCCGTCATGGCCGGGCTCGCCCCGACCATCCATGTCTTCAAACGGCGTGTTCGTCTCGAACGCGGACATGCAAGGCRCTCCTCAAGGCCGGCATCCCACTGTCCTGCAACGAGCTGGCGACGCAAGGCGTCATGACCGGGACAGGCCCAGCCGTGACGCCGAGAGATCAGCCGCGCCCCACCAGCGGCGCCTTGGTCGCCATCACGGTGACGAACAGCACATTGGCCTCGATCGGCAGGCTCGCCATGTGCAGAACCGTGGAGGCGACATGCGCCACGTCCATCACCGCCTCAACCTTGATCGAGCCGTCGGCCTGCGGCACGCCGGTCGTCATCTTCTGCGCCATCTCGGTCAGTGCATTGCCGATATCGACCTGGCCGACCGCGATGTCGTATTTGCGGCCGTCGAGCGATGCGGTCTTGGTCAGGCCGCTGATCGCGTGCTTGGT